>NZ_CABRJC010000012.1:0-68113 GCF_902471145.1 uncultured Merdimmobilis sp. | reverse complement strand
TCGCGAAACAGCTTAGTTATAATACCACACCCCTTCCCTTATGTCAACTCTTTTTGCAAAAAAATTGCGCAAAACTTACATTTCTTTCTTTTTTGCCACTTTATCGGGAGAGATACCTATTATATATAAACTATATCTCATCCTCCGTTGGCTTCTGCTATCGAAATGGAAGGGAAATCCAAATCTCCCTCTTGCTTTTTTTCAAAACTGTGGTATACTAGTACTGTTCTATTGATGGACATGTGCTCGTAGCTCAGCTGGATAGAGCGTTAGACTCCGACTCTAAAGGCCGCTGGTTCGAATCCAGTCGGGCACACCACGTCGCCGCAAGCGTTATATCGCTTGCGGCGATTTTTTTGAAGTCACCGCGCGCTCATCTTGCTGCGGCTCCTTTTCAAATCGAACCCGCTTCGCCGGACTTCGATTTGGTTTCGGGTGCGAACCTGTGAAAATTGATTTTGACTGCTTATTGCAATGAAAACCCACATGAACTTTGTTGTTCTTGCGGGTTCTTTTTGCGTTTAGGCGCCTTTGGGCCCATCATGAATCCCGGCCTATATCCATAGGGGATCCCCAGACAGCTTCCCTTTCTTGTATCCGCCCCGAACCTGTGCCCTTGACTTTCCCTGAGGATGTTGCTAAAATAGCCTTATAAAGAACATTTGTTCTATAAGGGAGCGATTACAGTGAATATCCTGGAAAAACTGACCATCCTGTCCGACGCCGCCAAATACGATGCGGCCTGCACCTCCAGCGGGGCCACCCGGACAGCCCGGCCCGGCTCCATCGGCAGCTGTGAAGCCAGCGGCATCTGCCACAGCTTTTCGGCGGATGGGCGGTGCATCTCCCTATTGAAAGTCCTCCTCTCCAACGACTGCGCCTATGACTGCAAATACTGTGTCAACCGCCGCTCCGGCGACACCCCTCGAGCCACCTTTGAACCCCGGGAGCTGGCCGACCTCACCCTGCAGTTCTATCGCCGCAACTATATCGAAGGGCTGTTTTTGAGCTCCGGCGTAGTGAAGAACCCCGACTATACCTGTGAACAGATGATCGAGGTCTTGCGGATTCTGCGCGATGAATACCAGTTCGCCGGTTACATCCACTGCAAAGCCATCCCGGGGGCGGACAGTGCCCTTATCGCCCGGATGGGCCTGCTCGCCGACCGGATCAGCGTCAACATCGAGTTCCCCTCCCAGGCGAGTTTACAGATGCTGGCCCCCGCCAAAACCAAGGAACGGATTTTAGGCCCTATGAAGCTGATTTCCACCTCCATCCAGCAAAACAGCCGGGAAATCGTCCAGTACCGCCACTCCCCCAAATTTGCCCCAGCCGGCCAAAGCACCCAGATGATTGTAGGCGCCACGCCGGAAAGCGATCTGCAAATCCTCACCCTCACCCAGGCGTTGTACCGCAAATACCATTTAAAAAGGGTGTTTTTTTCCGCCTATATCCCGGTGCAGGAGGATTCCTGCCTCCCCGCCCTAGATACCAAGCCGCCCCTCCTGCGGGAGCACCGGCTGTACCAGGCAGATTGGCTTTTGCGGTTCTATGGGTTCGATGCCAAAGAGCTGCTGGACGAGAGGCACCCCAACTTCAATCCCCTTCTAGACCCCAAGTGCAGCTGGGCGGTGAGCCACCTGGACCAATTCCCGGTGGAGGTCAACACCGCCCCTTATGAGCTGCTTTTGCGGGTGCCGGGCATCGGGGTGAAAAGCGCCGGCCGGATCCTCACCGCCCGCCGCCACTGCCGGCTGGATTTTGCCGGCCTCAAAAAGCTGGGGGTGGTGCTCAAGCGGGCCCAATACTTCCTCACCTGCGGGGGGAAGATGGTGGAGGGCCTCCACTTCTCCCCCGACGGGGTGCTGCGAGGGCTGCTGCTCTCCCAGGGGGCCCCCCAGGAGCCGGTAGAACAGCTCTCCCTCTTCGCCCCCAAACTTCCCACCAGAGAGGATGTGGTCTCGTGTTTAACCGGCCAGCTTTAGTCTACCGCTGCGACGGCACCTTGGACGGCCTCCTCTGCTGCGTCTTTGAAAGTTATGTCCGCAAAGAAGAGCCCATGGATATATTGGAAGAAGAGGGAACCCTTTTCCCCTGCCGGGAAATTGAGACAGACCCTCAGAAGGCGGCCCGGGTAGCCCGCTCCCTTCTCAAAATCTCCCAGCGGGTGTTCGACCTGGTCCAGGAAGGGATGCTCTCCGCCATGCCCGGCCGGGGAATGGTGGTCTACCGCTTCATCCGCCTCGCCTATCAGGTGGGGGACAAGGCAGCGCTGCTCCTCACCAATGACACTGTCGCCACCCTCCATCGCTGGACCAGTCAACTGCGCCACGAGGCGCACCTTTACACCGGGTTTGTCCGGTTCACCGACTGGCAGGGGGCGTTGGTGGCAAAAATTGAGCCCAAAGGCCAGGTCCTCCCCCTGATAGCCGGTCACTTTGCAGGCCGCTACCCGGGGGAACGGTTTTTGATCTTCGACGCTGTCCACCGCATGGCCCTAGTCCACCAGCCGGGCCGCACAGCCATCCTGCCGGTGGAGGATCTGGAACTTCCCCCAACCACCCCGGAGGAGGCACAGTGCCGCCGGCTATGGCGGGCTTATCATCAAGCCATCTCCATCCAGGAGAGGGAGAATCCCCGTGCCCAGCGGGGCCATCTCGCCTTGCGGTACCGGGGGCAGATGACCGAGTTCCAGTCAGACGATCCCTCTGGAGCCCCGCCAAAGGCGCTCCCCTAAAAGCATCTATGTTTGAGGCGCCTCTCCCCGTATGTGCGGGGGAGGCGCCTCTTTTTCTTTCTCATACCAGGATTCTCAACCACCTTTCCTCTGTTGTTCATTCAGCCGTCAAACCCACCGGATATCTTTAGACCTGTAACCAACCGGCAGACAGCAAAAAAATTGAACGATAGAATAAGGAGGTTTCACCATGGCCACATACCAAGATGTGTTCGCACGGTATGAGAAAAAATACAAGCTGACCCTCAGCCAATATGCGGCCCTGCGCCGCTGGCTTCAAGACCGGATGGAAGTGGATTCCTACGGCCTTCACACCATCTGCAACATCTACTACGATACCCCGGATTTCCAGCTGATCCGCACTTCCCTGGAAAAACCTGTCTACAAAGAAAAACTCCGCCTGCGCAGCTACGGCGTCCCCGGTGGAGACACCCCGGTGTTTGTGGAGCTGAAAAAGAAATTGGATGGGGTGGTGTATAAGCGCCGGGTCTCCCTCCCTCTGCGGGAGGCGAAGCGGTACCTGGCCTATGAGGGCCGTCCGGATCTGGATTGCCAAATCCTCCGGGAGATCGACTGGGCACTGGCCCGCTACCCGCTGGAGCCCAAAGCCTTTATCGCCTATGACCGCATCGCCCTCTTTGGGCGGGAGGACCCCGACCTGCGCATCACCTTCGACTGCAACCTCCGCTGGCGGGACGCGTTCCTAGACCTTTCCCAAGGGGATTGGGGGCAGCCCCTCCTAGACAAACAGGAAATCCTGATGGAGGCAAAACTCCCTGCCGCCATGCCCCTGTGGCTCAGCCACGTGTTAGACCGCCTCCAAATCCGGCAGACTTCCTTTTCCAAATACGGCGCCTGCTATCAGCAGAACCTGTTCCCAGCACTTTTATCAACAGGGGGGATTTGTGTTGCTTAACTCCTTTTTTGCCCGTGTAACCCAAGATTCCATCACCCTCCCCGGCGTGCTGCTCTGCACTGGGGTCTCCCTCCTGCTGGGAGTGCTGATCGCCCTCATTTACATGCGCCAGGCCCGGTATACGAAAAGTTTTGCCGTCACCCTGGCCCTACTGCCTGCCATGGTAGAGATTGTCATCCTCCTGGTCAACGGTAACCTAGGCACCGGTGTGGCGGTGGCGGGGGCTTTCGGGCTGGTGCGGTTCCGCTCCCTGCCCGGCAGCGCCCGGGAGATCGGCAGCCTCTTTTTCGCCATGGCCATCGGCCTTGCCACCGGCATGGGCTATCTGGGATATGCCATCCTATTTTTTCTTCTAATCGGCGCGGCCATGCTCCTGCTGGGCAGCTGCTCCTTCGGCGAGGCCAAGGACGATGTCCGGGAGCTGAAAATCACCATCCCCGAAAGCCTTGACTACGACGGGATCTTTGACGATCTCTTTGCCAAATACACCCGAAGTGCCGTCCTGGACCGGGTGAAAACCACCAACATGGGCAGCCTCTACGAATTGACCTACCGGGTGGAGCTGGACGGCGGCGCCATCCCCAAGGCTTTTTTGGATGAGCTGCGCTGCCGCAACGGCAACCTGACCATCCTCTGCGGCCGGGTCTCCACCAACCGGGAAGAGCTGTAACCCACAAAAGGAGGGTATTTATAATGAAACTAAACCGACTCATCGCCGCTCTGGGGGCTGTTCTTCTGCTCCTCCCCACTTTGGCGGGGTGTGCGCAGAACCCAGGGCAAACATCATCATCCTCCCCTTCCGCTTCCCCCTATGAAGCACCGGAGGTCTCCATCCAATGGGATGAGGCCACCGCCACCAAAATAACCCTGTCCGGCGGCACTGCTCAGTGCGGGAGCTCTGCCGTCTCGGTGGATGGAGGAGTTATCACCATCCAAACAGCGGGGGACTACCTCATCTCCGGTGAACTGACCGACGGGCAGATCGTGGTGGACGCAGGCAAGGAGGATACAGTCCGGCTGATATTGTCCAATGCCTCTATCTCCTGCTCGGACAGCGCGGCCATCTACGCCAGGCAGGCTGGCCAGACGGTGGTCCTGCTGGCAAGCGGAACCCAAAACACCCTTTCCGACGGGGCAGACTACACCTATGCCGAGGGAGAGGATGAACCGGACGCCGCCCTTTTTGCCAAAGATGACCTGACCATCGCCGGGGAAGGCGCCCTCCAGGTGACCGGAAACTACAACAACGGCATTGGCACCAAGGACAACCTGGTGATTCAGGGGGGCAGCTTGGCCATTGCCGCAGCAAACGACGGTCTGCGGGGTCGGGATTCGGTCACCGTCCTGGGCGGGGAAATTTCCATCGACGCCGGAGGCAACGGTATCCGGTCCAACAACGACGAGGACCCGGAAAAAGGCTGGATTTCCCTTTTGGGCGGGGACTTCACCATCACCGCAGGGCAGGACGGCATTCAGGCGGAAACCAATCTCACCATCTCTGGCGGCACCTACGCCATCACCACCGGGGGTGGGGCGGAATCCGTCGGGCACACCTCCGGCGGGGATCCTCCGGCAGCCCAGCCCGGCAGACAGGGTGAGGCGGGAACTCCCCCTGCTAAACCCCAAGGAGATGCCGCACTCAGCGGGGAATCAGCCTCCCTCCCCAGCCTCCCCGCTCCGATGGCATCCCCCACTTTGGAAGATAGCTCTGCCTCCGACAGCTGCAAGGGGTTAAAAGCCGGCTCCTCCCTTGCTGTCACTGGCGGCGACTTCCAGCTGGACTGCGCCGACGACGCGGTCCATACAAACGGTGATTTAACGGTGGAGAGTGGGGCTTTTGCCATCTCTACAGGAGATGACGGCTTCCACGCCGACGGGGCTCTCACCATCAACGGCGGAACTATCTCCATCCTCCAAAGCTACGAAGGGCTGGAGGGCTCCACTGTCGAAATAAACGGGGGCGACATCCAGCTCACTGCCAGCGATGATGGGGTCAATGCGGCAGGCGGCAGCTATGGGGACAACTGGGACAGCTTCCGCGCCGACGGCAGCCACTTCGTCCGCATCACCGGCGGAACCCTCTGGGTGGATGCTCAGGGCGACGGGCTGGATTCCAACGGCGGCCTCTACCTGGATGGGGGAACGGTGTTGATCAGCGGCCCCACCGGGAACGGCAATGGCGCCTTGGACTACGACGGAGAATGCCTGGTCACTGGCGGCGTGCTGCTTGCCGCCGGCAGTTCCGGAATGGCCCAGGGGCCCAGCGCCAGCTCCAACCAAAACTCCCTGATGATCACCTTCTTGGAAAGCCAGGCTGCCGGCACCTTGGTCAACCTGTCGGATAGCCAAGGGCGGTCCATTCTCACCTTTGCCCCTTCCAAGGCGTTTCAGTCCCTGGTCATCAGCAGTCCTGAACTGGTTCAGGGGGAGGAATATACCCTCTCCACCGGCGGCAGCTGTGAGGATGGCCAAAATGGCTACTACGGCTCGGGCGTCTATACAGGCGGCACCAAGTTGTGTCAAGTCACCCTATCCGACACCATGACCACCATCTCCAGTGATGGCACTGTCCTCTCAGGGAATATGGGGGGCGGCTTTGGTGTCGGCAGGGGGAACCGCGGCCAGCGCCCCGCCAACGGGTAAATCCCCCACCAACCGGCAAGGCCCTCCCAGAATGCACTGGGAGGGCCTTGTTTTTGTATTAGGGGTTGGGGGTCACCTCGCGCAGGCAACTTTCCACAAACTCCGCCAGATGCTGGATGATCTGGGCGGTTTCTTCCACGGAACAACCCATCCGCAAATAGCGCTGGGCGATGACCTTCATGGATTCCCCGATCTCGATGATGTGGCCATCCGGGTCAAAAATCCGGGCGACCCTCTGCTGCCACTCATGCTTTTTGGGAGGATGAACCTGCTCCACCTCTGGGTAGGCGGCCAGCTTTTCCAAAAAGGCGTCAAAGTCCTCCACCTCAAAATAGAGTTCCATATTGCGGGGCCGCCAAACCATCGTCTCCTTGGGGATATCCAGCAGCCAGTCTAAACCTTCTTGAACGGCGAACCCGCCGCTGACGGTGACATTTCGCCCCAAGTCCATTTCGACCTTTTGGTCAAACAGCTCCCCATAGAACTTCTTGGACGCTCCACGTCCTGGACAGCCAGCAAGGGCAGTTGAAATTTCAAGCAGTCCCTCTTCTTTCTACCGTTTGTCCTCCCATTCCCCGGGGAAACAGACTGCCAGGAATTTGGCCATCAAGGGGATATAGGTGGCGATAAATACCCCCACTGCCCCAAAGGCCAGGGGCTTTTTCCATCTGGCTGGCGCCGCCGCCCCCAGGAGAATGCCCATGGCGCACAGGCAGAGTTTCAGCAATGCCAAGTCCTTCCAATCGCACTCCCGAATGTACTGGTCGGCTAGGTCAAACAGGTATCTCATGGGAAGGCCCTCCTTTTTGGGGTTGTGCCGGGGGTGACCCCGACGAGGTGGTTTTTGTGAGGATGCACCCGCTATGGGGAACCGTCTTTTCTTTAGTATAGCATAAGTCCCCTTCCAGAGGACAGCCTCGCTGCAAATTTCCCCTGGCAATGGTTCCCTCTTGCTGTTGAGGGGCAGCACAAACCCTGGCGGCGCTTTTGGGAAAGCAAACACCCACAACAAATCGGCTGCATACAACAAAAAGCTCCCCTGAGGGCCATCCCCCCGGGGAGCCAGGCGTTACCGCCCTTTGTGTTTTTCCTTTTTCTTCTGTTGCCGCAGGGCAAAAAGCCGTTGCCTTTCCTCTTCGGTCCTGGTTTTGCGGGCCAAAAGGCGGCTCTGTTTCCCCGCCTCCTGCTGGGCTTTCACCGCCTGCTGGGCCTTGGTGCCCACCCCTTTGGTTTGCAGCTGCCCCTTTACCTGCCTCTGCACACGCTTGGGGTTTTTGCCAAGGTCCTTGGGGGCCTGGGCTTCCACTGGCGGCCCAAACCGCAGCTTTCCCCAGTGGTTTAAAAAGTAGGCGTAGATCTCGCACTCCTTGGGCTCTTTGCCAAAGACCACTTTAGCAGCCCGCAGTCGCCCGCATTCCATGCGTTGGTACACCGCCACCCAAAAGGGGTCTTCAAAAAACACCGTGAGGCTGGCACTTGTGGATTCCATCCTAACATTCCTCCCATTTTTGCATGCTCTTGAGAACGGACAACCCATGGGAGGGCAGGTTACTGACAGGGGATGGCCCTGCGCCCGGACTACCAACCGGGCTGTGTTTTTATCTCTGCAACCCTATTGTATCGGTTTTTTCCCCTTGCTGCAACTGACGGATACGTACAAAAATAGTACCTGTGCCACTATTTTTGTAAAAGCCCCTTCTCCATTTACTTTTTCCCAGGGATTTTGTACAATGAAAGAAAACGGGCGCTGCCCAGTCAGACGAGGTGTCCCCTATGAAAAACACCACATTGTGTTACATTGAACAAGATGGCCGCTACCTGATGCTCCACCGGAACAAGAAGGAGCGGGACGAGAATAAGGACAAGTGGATCGGGGTAGGCGGCAAATTCTTGGAAAACGAAAGCCCGGAGGACTGCCTCCTGCGGGAGGTGTGGGAGGAGACCGGCCTCACCCTCACCCGTTGGCAGTTCCGGGGGATTGTCACCTTTGTCAGCGACCAGTGGCCCACCGAGTACATGCACCTCTTTACCGCCGACCAGTTCACAGGGGAGTTGCAGGACTGTATGGAGGGAGACCTTTGCTGGGTGGAAAAATCGGCCGTTCCCTTCCTTCCCCTGTGGGATGGTGACCGGATTTTCCTAGACTACCTGGCCCGGGAGGAGCCCTTTTTCTCCCTCAAACTGGTCTACCAAGGGGATCGCTTGGCAGAGGCCGTCTGCAACGGCCGCCCCCTGTGAGAAGCAGGGCTGGCAAAAGGTTCTCCGCCTCTCAAACCCATAAAAAAATAGCCGCAAATTGCGGCTATTTAAAAAAGAAGGTAAAACAGCGCCAACAAGATGGTTTTATCCGCTTTGGCATTCATGAGAAATAAGAGCAGTCCCAAAATCAAGATTTTTTCCCCATCCAGTTTCAGCGCTTTTAGGACGCCGCCCACCGCGGAATCGTCATCCTGGGGCAGAAATGCGTTGATCAGGTCGGCGATGGAGCCACCTTCCAGCACATCCTCCACCGCAGGGAGTACCTGCTGCCCCAGGTCCTTGAGCTGTTCCACCGGGGATGGAACCGGCGGCGGGGGCTGCCGCCTTTGAGGCGGGCCCGGTTTGCGGGGTGGAGGCGGCGGGTCCGGGTGTTCCCGGTTGACCGTCTCCAAGGTGGACTGGGCTTTTGCCTGCATTTCCTTAACCCGGCGGACCGCATCCTGCTGCATCCGCATCACATCATCGTCGGAGTAGCTGCTGGAACTGTTCCACGTCATGTCGCACCACCGCCAAACAGCCCGGATTCCTTTATGAGGGGCAGAAGTTTGATCAGCTGCATGATCTTTACAGCATCGTCCACCTTTTTGCTTCGCTCCTCACTGAGGTGGGGCTTTAACGCCATGAGGAGATCCACATTTTTATCGGATTTGGACAGGCGGGAGAGGGCGCCCTGAATTTTCATCAGCGTCCCCATGTCGATAGCGGGCAGGGAGCTCTGCTGCTGGGGCTGTTGGGTGCCCTGGCCCAACCCGAGGCTCCCCAAAACCGAACCCAGGGCGGAGAGATCCAAATTCCCCAGGGGGTTTTGCCCGCCGCTGCCTGGGGGATTCATCCCCTGGTTCACCGGCATGGGGTTCCCCCCTTGGTTCATTTGGTCCATCTGCCCTTGGGGGAATCCCATCCCGTTGTTCATTTGAGGCGGAATCCCCTGGTTCATACCGAGGTTCATCGAAGCTTGGTTCATAGCGGATGGATTGTTCATCTGGGGCTGGCTGTTCACCTGCCCGCCGGCCATATCGCCCAGCCCCAGAGCCGCGGCGGCCGATTTGAGCTGATTCATCGCCTCGGGATTGCCGAGGATCTGGCTCAGCGTGGAGGCAAGATCATCCATGGAGTTACTTCCCTCCCATCAATTCATTGAGCAGCTGTTTGGCCCGGGGGGTGTTCAGCAGCTGCTCCAGCGCCTGCGGGTTGGAGAGCAGACGGTTGATCTGAGCGGCTTGGTCTTGGTTGATGCCTTTCAGGGCCTCGTCAAAGGCGCCCTGCTCCAGCTGGCTCTTCAGCTTGGAAGGATCGGTGCCCAGCTTCTTGCCGGCCATGGAGAGCAGCATGTCGAGCCGGGCCTTATTCATCTGTGGGTTGTTGTTCAAACTATCACCACCTATTCCATTTCTACCAAATTTATGATAGATTAAAGATAAATATACACAAGGGGAGGGATCTCATGCGGATTGTCGTGTTCTCCGATAGCCATAATGAGTTTTTTGCCATTAAACGGATACTGGATCTAAACCAGGGGCGGGCGGATCTCTTTCTCCATTTGGGCGACGGCAACCGGGAGTTTGAAGACATCCGGGATCTCTACCCCGGGTGTGCGTTTCTCGGGGTGGCAGGCAACTGCGACCGGCTCTGCCGGGAAAAAGGCGAGCGGGAGTTCACCGAGGGAGGCGTGCGAATTCTCATGACCCACGGCCACGCCTATGGGGTGAAAAACGGCCTCTCCTCCCTTGTGCGCGAGGCGGAAAAACGGGGGATCGGCCTGGTGCTGTACGGCCATACCCACCATGCCAAGATCACCCGGCAGGATGGGGTGGTTCTCTTCAACCCCGGCACTCTGCGCCCTTCCTGCGATCAAACGGCCACCTATGGCATCGTGGACCTTGTAGACGGGGCCATCAACTGCAAGATTGTGGAGGCATAGCCATGGAACAGCTGGAACAACTCGCCACCAAACGGCTGGGGCGGACCTTTTTGTACTTCGACTCCATCCACTCCACCAACACCTATCTCAAGGAGCAGGGCGCCCAGCTGCCGGACGGCACCGCTGTAGTGGCGGGACATCAGTATGCCGGCCGCGGCCGCCAAGGGAAGGCTTGGCAGAGCAGCGAAGAAGCCCTCGCCCTCTCGGTCCTGCTCAAGGGGGTTCCTCCTTATCTTATGCAGATGCTTCCCATTTTGTTCGGAATTGGGGCCCGGCGGGCCCTTTCCCTCCTCTGCGGCCGGGAAATCCTGCTCAAATGGCCCAACGACCTCCTGCTGGGGGAGAAAAAAATCGCCGGCATCCTCTGCGAAAGCGCCGGCTTCGGGGAAGATGTCCTGGCGGTCTGCGGCATCGGGGTCAACCTTTTGCAGGAACCTTCCTTTTTCGCAGAGCTCCCCTACGGTTCCTCCCTTTGGGTCGAATGCGGGGTCCGGGTCTCCCCTGCTGTGGCGGGGGGGGCCATCCTCACCGCTTTCGAACAGGTGCTGGAAGAGTTTGCGGCAGGTGGCTTTTCCCCTCTGCGGGAGGAGTACGCCGCTTGTTGCATCAACTTGGGCCGGGAGGTCCGGGTGGTCACCCCGGCGGGGGAACAGACCGGCTTTGCCTATGGCATTGGGGAGGATGGCTGTCTCCTGGTCAAAGCCCCGGCGGGAGAGCTGGCAATCCGCTCCGGCGAGGCTTCGGTGCGGGGGGTATACGGGTATGTCTAACCGGCCTATCCTAAAAACAGCGCACAACATCTTTTCCATCCCTGGGCTCTGCCCGGGGATTTCTTATTTCTCCGGCGATATATGAAAACGTGAGAAATCCTGTCAAATACGCCACTGTAGCCCCAAACCAGGAGACAAATGCCCACCATGGGTAAAATCTCGCTAAATTGCGAAAAATTGGGGAAATCTGTCCTTTTGGGGTTGCATTTTCCCCCGGATGTGCGTATACTGTATATGCGGTAAAAAAACCGTCTAAAATGATTGAAAAAGGAGGTTCAGCAGTGGACGCTTGCGGCCAAAGTAGCAGGATGGACAGCGATTATCACGGGCAAATGGTTCTGTCGGCCACTGCTGTGCCGGCTTTCTAATTTTGGGCTTCCCCCCAAGGGGGCAGTCCGCCCCTGATCATCGCCCCATGGAGCGAGGCTTTCGCTTTGCCATGGGGCTTTTGTCTGTCTTTGCACCTCAAAATGCTGATGGGAGGTAGCCAAGATGGAAAACTATGAACTGAATTTTACCCGCCTCATCCAAATGGCGGAACAAAGGGATTACATCTCCCTGAAAAAAGAATTGGAAACCCTGCAGGAGGTGGACGTGGCCCAATTCCTCGAACTGCTGTCCGGGGAAAAAATTGTGGTGGTCTTCCGCACCCTGCCCAAGGAGATGGCGGCAGAGGTGTTCGCCAACCTGCAGCCGGAGACCCAGGAGTATATCGTCACCTCCATCACCGATCAGGAGATCGCGGTGATCATCGAGGATCTGTTTGTGGACGATGCGGTGGACTTCCTGGAGGAACTGCCCGCCAACGTAGTCAAACGGGTGCTGAAAAATGCCGGGGCGGACACCCGGGCCCAGATCAACCAGTTTTTGAACTACCCGGAGAACTCTGCCGGCAGCATCATGACCGCCGAGTTCACCGACCTGCGCAAGACCATGACAGTGGCCCAGGCCATCGACCATATCCGCCGCACCGGCGAGGACCGGGAGACCATCTACACCTGCTATGTCATCGACGACCGGCGGGTCCTGGACGGGGTGGTTTCGGTGAAAAGCCTGCTTCTAGCCGACGACGAACAGCTGATCCTAGATGTGATGGACACCGACATCATCTCGGTCAACACCGAGGACGACCGGGAGGATGTGGCACAGCTCTTCTCCAAATACGGGCTTCTCTCCCTGCCGGTGGTGGACAAGGAGAACCGCCTGGTGGGCATCGTCACGGTGGATGACGCAGTGGAGGTCATCGAGCAGGAGGCCACCGAGGACTTTGAAAAGATGGCCGCCATGCTCCCCAGTGAGCGGCCCTACCTAAAGACCAGCGTGTTCGACCTGGCCAAAAACCGGATCATGTGGCTGCTGGTACTGATGATTTCCGCCATGATCACCGGCGGGGTGCTGGAGCGGTATGAAACCGCCTTCGCCGCTATGCCTCTGCTGGTCACCTTTATCCCTATGCTCACCGATACCGGCGGCAATGCCGGATCCCAAAGTTCCACTTTGATCATCCGCGGGATGGCGGTGTCGGAAATCCACCCCAAGGACCTTCCCCAGGTTGTCTGGAAAGAACTGCGGGTCAGCGTCTTGGTGGGCCTAGTCCTCAGTGTGGTCAACTTTATCCAGCTGGCCATCCGCTACCCGGGCAATGAGCTGGTGGCCCTCACCGTGGTGCTCAGCCTTTTTGCCACGGTGGTCATCGCCAAAACTGTGGGCTGTGTGCTGCCCATCCTCGCCAAGATGTGTCACGCCGACCCGGCCATCATGGCCGCGCCGCTGATCACCACCGTCGTAGATGCCTTCGCCCTGATCATCTACTTTTCCCTGGCACAGCGGCTGCTGGGGCTGTAAAAACTTTCTGCTCTTGCAGACAAAGGGCCCCTGTAAAACACCCTGGGAAATTTCCCAGGGTGTTTTTTCACCCTTGTGGCAGCAATAGATCCTTTTCGGTGGCTGCGCCGCTCCCCCAGGCAACCGCCGGTTCGCGGCGGGTCTGGCAGCCGTATTGAAATCAATCCTTCTAAATTTTTTCACCGGGCTTTTTATATGACACACAGCTGTCATATTTCCTGCAATATACTAAAGGCATCAAAAGAAAGGAGCGAAATCATATGGAAAACAAAGAGAACAAGATGATTTTTTGTCAAAGCTGCGGCATGCCCCTGGAAAAAGAAGAGGATTTCGGCACCAATGTTGACGGCAGCCCCAACGGCGACTACTGTGCCTACTGCTACAGGGGCGGGGCATTCCTTGCCGACTGCACCATGGAGGAGATGATTGATTTCTGCCTGGAGGCCACCAAGGACACCGGACTTTACACCGACCGGGAGGAGGCCCGCTGCCAGATGATGGATTGGTTCCCCACCCTCAAGCGCTGGAGCAAATAGCTCTTAACCCAGCAGCAGCCCCGGATTTCCTAGGAAATCCGGGGCTGCTTGTCATTTGCTCACAATCTATTTTAGAGGCTCAGGCTGTTTGTTTCGGGTTCCTCCCCCAAAGAGGCAAAATAAGCGCGGTTATGGGCCACCTCTTTGGAATCTGGGCGATAGGTTGCCGCCAATTCATTGTAAGCGGCGGCTTCCCGCCTGCGGCCAAGCTGGTCCAGGCAGACACACAGCTGGATGGCCGGCAGAAAGCCATAGCAGTCGGGGGAAACGAACCCGCCGGATTGGTCCTCCCGCGGGCGGGAAAGGGCGGTTTGGTACCAGAAAACCGCTTCTTCAAACCGCCCCTGCCCCAGGAACCAGGCCCCCAGGTCACAGCAGAGTTCCGCTCGGGGCGGGGCGAGGGCCAGCCCCCGCAGGAGGGCAAACAAGGCATCCTCCTGCCACCCCAACTGCCGGTAGCAGCCGCTGAGAAGGCGGCAGGCATCCAGTTTGTTTTCCACCCAGGCGGTTGGCTCCAGCAAAAAGAGCTCCAGAACTTGGATGGCTTTGGCATATTCCCGGTGATCCACCAGCTCCCGGCCATAATAGAACTGTTGCCGGGGCCCCAGTTTCTCCCCATCCGCCAGCATTTTTTCATAGATGCGCAGGTTGCGGTCCAGGTCGCCAGATCGGGTCTTCCGGTGGGTTACCCCGATGTCCGAATATACAATGACCCCCCTGGGGGTGATGACTTCATGGACCTTGCCTTCCCACAAGAAACCGGCGTGATTTTTTAACAGGCGTTCCCGGTAATAGGAGAAAGTGGGGTTGCCAGCGGAATCAAAGGCTACATGATACCGCATCATCACCAGGTCCACTTGGGGGGAAAGGGTTTCTTTTAAGGAGAGGAACTTCTCCCGGTCGGGCTGGAGCAGCAAATCATCGGCGTCCAGCCACAAGAGATAGTCCCCTGTCGCCTTGGAAAACGCGTAGTTTCGGGCGGCGGCGAAATCGTCCGTCCACTGGTAGGGGTAGACGGCGTCGGTGTACTGCCGGGCCACCTCCTGAGTGCGGTCGGTGGAACCGGTGTCCACCACAATAATTTCATCGGCGATTCCCTGGACACTGTCCAAACAGCGGCCAAGGGTTTCCTCCTCATTCTTGACAATCATACACAAACTGATGGTGATCATAGTCCTGTCCTCTCCCCGTGGATTTGCGGCAGTGCCGCACTCTATCCTATGCTCAGGGACGAAAAATGTGACAGCGGCCGGTGCTTTTTCCCTGGCGGACTGCCAAGGGCAGAGAGCAAAGTCCCTGGAAGGCTTGCCCCAGCTATAAAACCAGCCTCCCCCGGGGAAGATAAACCTAAGACACAAAAAGACAGCAGCTTGGCTGCTGTCTTAGTTGCCAGGGGTCGGGCCGCCGTAGTTTTCCAGGATTTTTTGCGCCTCCTCCCCCAGTCTGCGGCGGAGTTCCGGCGGGGAAAGCACCGTCATCTCCCGCCCAAAGGAGAGTAGATACCCACAGATGCCCCCGTCGTCCGGGTACTGATCCACCACCAGGAACCCGCCTTCCGGCAGATGGGTCACCTTTTCCGGCGGGAATTCATCATACACCCGGAAGGCTGCCTTCTCGGTGAACCGCAGCCGCACTTCGATTGTTTTTCCCCAGCTGGAGGGCAGTTCTTCCACCTCCGGCGGGAGAGGCCGGGGCAAGAATTTTTCCTCCAAAAGGGCGGGCTCCTCCATCCGGCAGATTTTGAAGGTGCGAAACGCCTGCCGTTCCCGGCAGTATCCCTGCAAATACCAGGAGCCATATTTAAACCGCAGTTTCACTGGCTCCACCCGGCGCTGGGTCCGCTGGCCGCTCATACCGCAATAGGAGAATTGGAGCACCCTCCGGCCGACGATGGCCTGCCGCAGCAGGGCAAACCTCTCCCGCTCCACCGGGCCGCTGCCCCAGGAGGAAAAATCCACGTCAATCCAATTGGCGGCACTGTCCCCAAACAAACTCCCCAGCCGGGAGAGGATCTCTTGGCTGTCCGTACCGCCGGTGGCCTGCAAGCTCTGCAAGGCGAAGAGGATGTCGTTTTGCTCCTCCTTGGTCAGGAGGGACTTGTCCAATACAAAACCGGGCAGCAAACCCAAGCCGCCGCCCCTCCCTTTGGTGGAGTAAATGGGGATCCCCGCTTGGGAGAGGGCCTCCACATCCCGGTAGATGGTCCGGGTGGAGACTTCAAACCGCTCCGCCAGCTGGGAGGCGGTCATCTCCCCCCGCTCCAGCAGGAGATAGATTATTTGAAACAGCCGGTTGCCCTGCACAGGTGATCCCTCCCTTTTGCTGGTAAACTTTCAACAAGTTGTTGACTTGTTGTGGAAAACTCAGCTGGCCATCCAAAATCCCAGCAGTGCTAGCACCAAAAAATGAACGGGATACAAAGCGTACACCCCATACTGGGCCGTTTTTGTGGCATGACCCTTCTCCCCGTTGTAGAACAGGGCGACCGCCACCCCCAGGCAAGGGCCCACTGCATATAAAAAGGTCTCCGCCAACGGGGGACCGGTGATGGGCCCCTGGAACAACCAGATCCAATATCCCAGTTGGGCCACAGGGAAGAAGAGCATCCAAATCACTGCCCGTTTTTGCAGTGGAAGCTCCATGGTCAGATAGAAGGCGGGAACCAGCATGGCATACATCCCTCCGCCCTCGGTGCGGAAGAACTCCGCCGCCGCGATGGGCAGAAAAGCGGCAAGAAGGGCCAGAGAGGGGTTCTGTTCCTTCTCCCGCTCATACAGGGCAATGGAGAGGAGACCCAACCCCAAAGTGAACATGAAATTCAAGGGGATGTACAGCTCTTCCCCCAGCCGTGCTTCCCAGGCTTTCAGATAGAGGAAATAGGGGATTTGCGCCAGCGCCCCAAACAAAAAGATTCGCTGGGCATAACGCTTTATGCTGCGGGTGTGGCGGTACCCGTTGGCGATGCAGAAAAGGAAGATGGGAGCGGCGATCCGCCCTAAATATGGCAGTGCTAAAATGAGGAAACCAGCAAACCAGGAGAGGGCATCCCCCACCGGGCCGGGAAAGCTTTCGGCCGCCCAGCGGCCAAACGCCTCCAGCGGCTGGTCAAACAGTTCCAGGTGGAAGAGGTGGTACACATGGTCGAACAGCATGGATAGGACAGCGACGGTTTTTAAGGCGAAAAAGCTCATAGGGCACCTCCTTGCCGCACTGTTTTCATACTACCTGCTCCCGGCGGGGAAGTCAAGGCGGCGCGCCTAGGGGACGACGGAAAACGGGGCCGTCCTACAAAACGGCCCCCGCGATGGCATCTTTATATTGTTTCGTCCCGGTACAGGGATTTTCCAAAGGCATAGGCTTTCTCTAGATGGCTGGTATGGCCGATCTGTGGCTGCCCATTGGTGCTGCCACACCCTCCGGCTAAAACCATCCCCTTGTCGTGAAACCCGATGTAGTTGACCAGGGCAAAGCGGTAGTAGGACACCGTCTGCTCAAAGGTCCAAAAATAATTGTCCGCTGCAGTCATCAGCAGGGCGCAGTCTTTGGCCGGGTACTTCTCGTAACGGCCGAGGGGTGGGTTGGGATCCTTCTGGGCGATGGCGTAGAACCGCTCAATCAGTGCCTTCAACCGGGAGGATATGGTCCAAAAATACAGCGGCGAGGCAAATGCGATCAGATCGGCGGCCAGGATTTTATCGGCAACCCCCTGGAACCCATCCTTCTGGACGCAGGGCTTTCCATAGCGGCAGGCGTTGCAGCCCAGGCAGCCTTTGACCTCAGTTTGGAGCAGGGAGACCTTCTCCACCTGGTGCCCAGCCTCCTGTGCTCCGCGGATAAACGCGTCCACCAATTGGGCAGTGTTCCCCCGGGGCCGTCCACCGCCCACAATAACCAGTATCTTCTTCATATCCCTCTTCCTTTCTCGTTGTGAATTTCAGTGCTTTCTGTTATTCTATATTTGCAATGGATAAGAAGCAAGTACGCACTTTTTTGACAAATACTATCGAAAAGGAAAGTGTCCTATATGAGTATGGAACCCTATGAAAAACGAATCCAGTCTTTGACCGACACCCCTTTTGGCTATACCCTGTCGATGATCGGTGGGAAATGGCGGCTGGTCATTCTCTACTGGCTGGTGGAATACGAAGCAATCCGTTTCAATGAATTGCAGCGGAAAATTGGCACCATCACCTACAAAACCCTGAGCGCGCAACTCAAAGAGATGGAAGCGGACGGCCTCGTTCTGCGCAAAGAGTACCCCCAAATCCCGCCGAAAGTGGAATACAGCCTTTCAGACAAGGGCCGTTCCCTTCTCCCCATTATGGAGGCCATGTGCCAGTGGGGGCTCGACCACAGCGGAAGATCCTATTAGCACACAAAACCACTGGGGTGCCCGGTTTCTTCTGCGGCCTTATTTTTCCCTGTCGCCCGGTTCCCCTAAGGGAACTGCGAATCCCCGCGAATTTTAAGGTTCCCTTTGAAAAAAGTTACAGTTTATCCATATTCCGGCTGGGGAGTTGGCTATAATAAAAGAAAGGAGAAGGCTTTCGCCCCTTAGGGGTCTTTCCCCGGGACACGCTATTCTCCGATCCGATACCTCGCACACACCCAACAAAGGAGCAAATTGAATGAACATCGTTGTTTCCATCAATGCAAACTACCTCCGGCCTCTGTGTGTCATGCTGCGGTCCCTCCTGGATTCCAACCCAGGGGAGAAGGTCTGCCTGTACATTCTCCACTCCTCCCTCACCGGGGAGAATCTCCAGTACATCCGCACCCTGGTGCCGGATGAACGCTGCCAAGTGACCGGCGTGGCCATCCCGGAGGATTTTTTAGCGGATGCCCCAGTGCTGTTCCATTTCCCTAAGGAGATGTACTACCGCATCTTCTCTGCCCGGCTGTTGCCCCAATCCCTGGACAGGGCCCTCTATCTGGACCCGGATATGATTGTCAACCTCCCTTTGGCGCCCCTGTACAACATGGAGATGGGGGATCACTACTTTGCAGCAGCCAGTTCCATCAACCCGCTGACCCAAGTGGAGTTTAAACACCGGCTGGACATGCCGGATGACAGCGAATACTTCAACTCTGGGGTGCTGTTGATGAACCTCAAAGAGCTGCGGGCTACCCAGGATCTGGAAGCCCCCCTGCGGTACATCGAGGAAAACCGGGAAAAGCTGATCCTGCCCGACCAAGATGTGCTCAACGCCCTGTACCACGACCGCACCATCCTTCTGGACCCCATGGTCTACAATTTTGATGCGCGGTATTATGGTGCCACCCGGGTGGGTTCCCTGGGTAAAATCAACCTGGGTTGGATGCGCAAAAATACCGCTATCATCCACTATTGCGGGGCCAATAAACCCTGGAATCCCTTGTATCTGGGGGAAGTGGGGATTTTTTATAAGGAAGTGGCCCAGAAAATGGGCTTGGAGGAATAGGGCCATCCCACAAAGCCGCCGCGGCCGCCGGCGGCTTTGTCCATTTTTTAAAAATTGGGGGCAAACTGTATCCCAAAGGGGAAGTTTCTGTGAATTTTTACCCCTCCACATTGACATTGAGGCAAAATATTATAGAATATAACTATTCTATTTTATAAGGAGTTTGCCATGGATGTTTTGCAGTTTAAAACAGCAATCTGGAACCTGCAGCGATCCATCGCCGAAAATGCCAACGCGCTGTTTTCCTCGGTGGCGGCGCAGAACGGTCTGACCCCCCAGCAAGCGGCCCTTCTTCTGGAGCTTGCACAAAAAGGCCCCTGCCGCATGGGGGACTTAGCCCGCACCTTGTGCCTGACCAAGACCAACGCCACCCCACTATGTAAGCATTTAGAAGAGGCTGGATACCTCACCCGCCGCCGGGGCGAAACCGACGAGCGGGTGGTCTGGGTCACCTTATCCCCCCAGGGGAAGAAGGCAGCCACCCAGCTGGAAACCGCCTTTGAACAGCAGATTCAGCCACTTTTCCAGCCGGAGGACACCCAGGAACTGGAGTTGGTCGTAGACGGCATGCGGCGGCTGGATAGCCTGCTCAAGCGGATGCGCTCCGTCCTGGAGCACATCACCCAAGAAGGAGAATGATCCGATGAAAGAACAAAAATCCCCCAAGAAACCCCTGTTGTTTTATTACGCCATCGTCATGCTGGCGGTCATCCTGTTCAATTCCATGGTGATGCCCTACTTTGTCCGCCGCCAGGTCACCGATGTGGATTACAGCACCTTCCTCTCCCAGGTGGAGGAGGGCAAGGTGGAGTCGGTGACCATCGAGGACGGGGAAATCCTCTTCAAAGGAAAAGATGAAAACGGCGAAGCCCGCTGGTACATCACCGGCGAGATGAACGACCCCAACCTAGTGGAGCGTTTGAAGGATAAAGTCCCCTCCTTCAACGCACCGGCACCCCAAAAAAGCTCCCCCATCATCACCTTACTTCTCTCCTACCTGCTGCCCATCCTCCTATTTATGGGCTTGGGGCAGCTTTTGATGAAGAGCATGGAAAAGCGGATGGGCGGCAATGCCATGACCTTCGGCAAAAGCAACGCAAAAATCTACGTCTCCGCCCAGACTGGCAAGACCTTTGCCGACGTGGCCGGCCAGGATGAGGCCAAAGAATCCCTACAGGAGATTGTGGACTTCCTCCACGACCCTGCCAAATACACCGCCATCGGCGCCACCATGCCGAAAGGGGCCCTGTTGGTAGGCCCTCCCGGCACCGGCAAGACCCTGTTGGCCCAAGCGGTGGCTGGGGAAGCCCAGGTTCCCTTCTTTTCCATCTCCGGCTCGGAATTTGTGGAGATGTTTGTGGGTATGGGCGCAGCCAAAGTCCGGGACTTGTTTAAACAGGCCCAGGAAAAAGCCCCCTGCATCGTGTTCATCGACGAGATCGACACCATCGGCAAAAAGCGGGACAACGGCGGCATCGGCGGCAACGACGAGCGGGAGCAGACCCTCAACCAGCTGCTGACCGAGATGGACGGCTTCGACGGCAAAAAGGGAGTTGTCATCCTGGCGGCCACCAACCGGCCGGACACCTTGGACAAAGCCCTCCTCCGGCCGGGGCGCTTTGACCGCCGCATCCCGGTGGAGCTGCCTGACCTGGCCGGCCGGGAGGCCATCCTCAAGGTCCACTCCAAAAAAATCCTCACCGAACCGGACATCGACTACCGGGCCATCGCCTTGGCAACCAGCGGCGCATCCGGCGCAGAACTGGCCAATATCATCAACGAAGGCGCCCTCCGGGCGGTGCGCAGCGGCCGGACGTTGGTCAGCCAAAGCGATTTGGAGGAATCGGTGGAGGTGGTCATCGCCGGATACCAGCGCAAAAACGCGGTCATCTCCCCCAAGGAGCGGGAGATTGTCGCTTACCACGAAATCGGCCACGCCCTGGTGGCGGCCAAACAGTCGGATAGCGCCCCTGTCCACAAAATCACCATCATCCCCCGCACCTCCGGCGCGCTGGGCTACACCATGCAGGTGGACGAAGGGGAAAAATTCCTCATGTCCCGGGAGGAAGCCTACTCCAAACTGGCCACCCTCACCGGCGGCCGCGCGGCTGAGGAGTTGATCTTCGGCACCATGACCTCCGGCGCCTCCAACGACATTGAACAGGCCACCCGCCTTGCCCGGTCGATGGTAACCCGCCTGGGTATGACCGACGCCTTTGACATGATGGCCCTAGAGACCTTGAACAACCAGTATCTGGGCGGAGACGCCTCTTTGACCTGCTCCCCCCAGACCGCCGCCAAGATTGACGACCAGGTGCTGGCCCTGATCAAAAACGCCCACGCCCGGGCAGTGGAGATCCTCAAGGAGAACCAGGAGAAACTCCATGAGCTGGCCAGCTACCTGCTGGAGAAGGAGACCATCACCGGCGAGGAATTCATGGAGATCCTAAACCGTTAAACCATTTGGAGGAGACGATTGCATGAACCGATTTTTCCCCGGGGGCTGGAACGGGCGCTACGGGCTGGACCAGTTGTCCATCGCTATGGCGGCCCTCTCCTGTTTTCTCTCCCTGTTCCTCCCCCGGTACCACCGCAATGGATTTTTCACCTTGGTCAGCCTTTTCTGTGCTGCCCTGCTCCTCCTGGCGCTGTGGCGGACCCTCTCCCGGGACACCTCCCGCCGCTGGGCGGAAAATGAGAAGTTCCTGCGCTATTGGAACCCCATTCAACAGAAGATCGCCTGTGGGTGGAACCGCCTGCGGGACCGGGACCACCGGTATTTCCGGTGCCCGGGATGCGGCCAAACCCTGCGGGTTCCCAAAGGCCGGGGCACGGTGCGGATCACCTGTCCCCGCTGCCGCCAAGAGATCATCCGGAAAACCTAATCCGTCCTGGGAGGGGCTGTACAGCCCCTCCCAGTTGTTTTTTCTCCGATAACAGGACACTTTACAACACCGCCAATCCGAGGTATACTCATTTTATATAAGCATCTAAACCGAGCATCGCCCACCGGGCTGCCGGCACAGGAAAGAGGGGTTCCCTATGACAGTACAATCCATTCGAATCATCACCTTCAGCCCCACCCACAGCAGTTTAAACGCCGCAAAAGCCGTGGCTTCCGCCTTTGACTGCCCTGTGGAAGTGGAGGACATCACCACCTCCTGGCGGGAGCCTCACAGCTCCCCCTTCTCCCCCGGCGAGCTGCTGATCGCCTCGGTGCCGGTGTACGGGGGCCGGATCCCAGCCTTTGTGGAGCCGTATCTCCGTTCCCTCCAGGGGAATGGTGCAGCCGCCTGCCCTGTGGTGGTTTACGGAAACCGCGCCTATGAGGACGCCCTCTTGGAGCTGGGGGACATCCTGGCGGGAGACGGGTTCCTGCCGGTGGCCGGGGCAGTGTTTGTGGCGGAGCACTCCATGACTGCCAAGGTCGCCACAGGCCGCCCCAGCAAAGAAGAACTGGCCGAGGGAAAAGCCTTCGGGGAACAACTCAAAGCGAAGCTGGCGAAAGACGACCTTTCCCGGCCGGAGATCCCCGGCAACCGCCCCTATAAGGAGCGCAAGCCCAGCGGCGGAGATCCTATGTATCCCGCCACCAAAGAGAACTGCATCGGCTGCGGGATCTGTGCCAAGGGCTGCCCGATGCAGATCATCTCCCGCGAGGATTTTTGTACCATCATAGCCCCGGAGAACTGCATCCGCTGCTGCGCCTGCGTGAAGAATTGCCCAGCGGGCGCTAAGCACTTCGATTCTCCCGCTTTTGCCGCCCTGCAGCAGATGATGGAGGAGAACTTTGTAGGGGAGCACCAGCCGGAATTCTACCTGTAAATCCTCAAGCAAACCGCCTAAAAAAAGAGAGAGGACGACCGTCCTCTCTTTTTCTATCCATCCCCTCTGTTCTGCAAAAGGGGAACCTACAACATAAATAGCTTCCGCAACTGGGTGATGGTGTCGTTGCTGCACAGCACCATCACCTTGTCCCCGCCCAATAGTTGGGTGTTGCCGCGGGGGATGATCAACTCCCCGTCCCGGGTGATGGAGATCATCACCGAGCTGGCAGGCATATTCAGTTCCCCCAGGGTCTTGCCGTGGAGGGGGCTCTCCTTGGGGATTTCCAGCTCACTGATGGAGGCTTTTCCCCGGTTGACCGAGACCAGCTGTTTGATGGCGGAGGCATCCACCTCCCGCTCCAGCAACCGGGCGATGCTGTCGGTGCTGGAGACCGGGATATCCACTCCCAGCCGCTTCATAATCGCTGCATTTTTAGGGTTGTTGACCCGGGCCACCGTCTTTTTAATGCCAAAGTATTGTTTAGCCAGCTGGCAGGCCACCAAATTGTCTTCGTCCCGGCCAGTGACCGCCACCAGCCCTTCTGCGTCGCGGGCGCCAGCGCCTTCCAGCACCTCAATTAAGGTGCCGTCCCCGCAGACCACAGGGTAATCCAGCTCGTTGGCAATTTTGGCGCAGAGGTGTTTGTCTTTCTCCACAATATGGGGCTCATGCCCGTGCTCGGTCAGCGTCTGGGCCAGAAAATAGCCCACTTTTCCACCGCCTACTACAATCACTTTCACCGGGGTCTCCTCCCTTCTCAATCCACAACTTTCGTAAAGACCAACCGGTCTTGGGCGGTCAAGTTCACCGTCTTTTCCCCTGCCAGATCCATGCTGCCATCGGGGTGCAGCACCCCGAACAACACACCTAAGGTATCCTTCACCTCATTGGAGCGCCGGCCCACCCACTCCCGGGGCATGGGCACGGTGGTGAAGGAAAGGGTGGAACTGTCAAAGGTCATCTGCTGAACTTCACCACTGTCGGTGAGGATGGCGTGGATGGCATCCACTGCCAAATTGGTGGGGCAGACGGTGTGCAGGCCGAAGCTGGTGAACACTTGGGTCCTCTGGGGGTCGTAAATGCGGGTCAGCACCCGAGGAACCTTGAAGACCTCCTTGGCGATTTGAGAGACCATGATATTCTGGTTGTCGTCTGAGCTGACCGCTGCCACCGCGTCGCAAACCTCTATGCCTGCACGGCGCAGCACTTCCGTATCAATAGCCAGCCCCGTCACGGTGAGTCCGGAAAAATCGTTGTCCAACAGTTCAAAGTTCTGTTCGTCTTTGTCGATGACCGAGACATCGTGCCCCTCCCGGGAGAGGATGGAAGCCAGATGGGACCCCATGGTCCGGCAGCCAATCACCAGGATATTCATGTTCTAAGTCCTCCTTGTAGGCAGATGGAAAAGCCTCCCCTCTCATTGGGGATGGGGCGGCAGGCGCCAGATTCTTTTCCACAATACAGGGTTATTATATCGAATTTCTTTTGATGTTAAAAGGGATAACGAGAATTCTTTATACAAAAATAATAACCCGGCTGTGCCGGTTGCCGCCAGCTGCCGGCAACCTCCATGGGGATTGCCTCCACAAACCGCAAGGCGGAGGCTGCAAACCTCCGCCTTGCCTATCAAACCTAAAAATGGCCTTCCATGTTATTTTTCTGGAGTTTCCCTTGAAGAGTCAAACGGGCTTGGAGGGGACCCTACAGCAGCACTGGTTTGCAGAGTACCCGGTCGATCTTGGTATCCAAAATGTTAGCGGCGTGGGCAGCCCGCAGCACCAGAGCGGTGTCTGCGCCGCGGCCGGTTCCGCCGATGGCGATGACGGGTTTTTGATAGGGGATCATCCCGCCGTCCAGCGCCATCACCGAACACTCCACCGCCACTTTCGTGCCCTGGCCCAGCATCCGCAGGGAATAGGCCATCACCTCGATGGGGGAAATCCCGCCGAATTTGGCGGACAGCCCCCGCTCCGCCCCGCTGAGGACGTGGGTGGCAGTGTAAACCTGGATGCCCGCGGCCTCCAAGGCGGCTTTGCGCTCGGCGGGCATCTCTTGGACTTCCGGGTCTTTAAATCCAAAACAGTGGCTCACCGCCACAACATGCAGGCCGGAGCGGGCGGCATCCTTGAGCAAGTCGGCGGTGTCACCGGTGTTGGTAGCCACCACAATGGTGTCAATCCCCAGCTCCTTAGCGGCCTGAAGGGCAATATTCACTGTCTCCTCGGTATTCTGTTTGCCGGGCTTTTCAAAATACATGCAAAACTCCTCCTTACATAGGTCTGTTTTTCCCACGGGCTGCTACTGTGGCTCTATCTGGAAAAAGCCGGGCGCCGCTCTGCGGCGGGAAGGGCCTCGCCCTCAAAGAATTGGGAGGAATTCCACCCCCACAGCAATTCTTCACACGCCATAGGCTTTGCCCGTGGCAATGGACAAAGGCTTTTTCAAAAATCATTGCTTCTTGCGATTATTATAGCACAAAGTCTGTACAAATCCTGGAAAAATTTCGGTGGGGCTACTGCCCAGGAGGACACGCCGCCCGGCAGAAGATCCCTCCCCTATGATCCCAGGGCGGCCACAGCCGCGCAAACCCTTCCTTCATTTCTCTCCGGCGCACCCACCCCCGGCGGGAAAAATCCCCTTCTTTCAAAAATTTTTCTGAAATAAGCGGCAAAGAGTTTACCAAAACAACATAAAATGCACACATTTATCCCGTATACTAAGTATAGATCAAAAAGGAAAGGAGGAATGACTATGATGAAAATGTTCTACTGCGGACCGGATAGCGGTGATATCGACGATTTGATTTTCGGGGATGAAGAATACTATCCCAGCGAGAAATAATGAGATAGATTTCACGTCCGCACACGGCGGAAAACGACCGGAGCCCTACCAGGAGGGTTCGCGGTCCTTTTTCATTTTTGGGGAAAACCCTTGCCTCCTTCCTCCATCGTCGGTATACTGGGAATACAATTTTCATCCCCAAGGGGAGAAAGGAGCGTTCCATGGAACTTCGGCCCTACCAGCCCCAGGATTTGGACGCTATCTTGGAGCTGTTTTATGAGACCGTCCACGCGGTCAACCGGCGGGATTATTCCCCCAGCCAGCTGGATGCCTGGGCCCCCAAGCAGCCGGACCGGGACCGCTGGGCCCAATCCCTGGCTGCACACTACACAGTCGTTGCTGTGGCGGGAGGGACGGTCGCCGGATTTGCCGACCTGGCCTCTGACGGGTACTTCGACCGGTTGTTTGTCCACAAGGACTTCCAGCGCCAGGGGATCGCCACCGCTTTGGCCGGTTGGATCGAAGGCAAAGCCCGGGAGCTTTCCCTCCCTTCGGTCTGCACCGAGGCTTCCATCACCGCCCGGCCCTTTTTTGAGAAGCGGGGCTATCGGGTGGTGCAGGAGCAGCGCAAACCCCACAACGGCCAGGTTTTTGTCAACTTTGTCATGGAAAAGCGCCTGGGAGAACCCCCCCATTTGCATTAAAAAACCGGGAACCGGCCAAAAGGCCGGTTCCCGGTTTTTTATCTACGGTCTTTGGGTAGACGCTTACTCCTCAAAGGGCCGCATAAGCTCTTTGGCGTCCTCCCCCCTTTGGGCAGACGCTTGCTCCTCAAAGGGCTGCATAAACTCTTTGGCATCCTCCCCCACCTGGGCTGGCGCGAAAAAGGAGACCGATCCAGAGCCATCGTCCGGCGGATCGATGGGCTCCAATTTGAGGATGGTCTTCTCCTTCTCCGGGTACGGAAAGACATACAGGGTGTATTCCTCGCTTTTGGCGGTCAAAACACAGGAAAGCCCGTATTGGGGCCCCTCCTCCTGGGCAGCTTCCACCCATTGATCGGGCTGGAGCAGGGACTGCAGTTCCTCCTGCTGCTTTGCATCCAGGGAAAAGGGGTAGCGGAAATCCCCCGGCTCAAAATGGCAGCCCACCGTGTCAAAGCCGTCCAGCGAAACGCCGCCCACTTGGGCCGGCGCTTCCGCCTGAGAGGACATGGGCGGGGCCTCTCCCCCCTGCTGGGGAGCGCATCCGGCCAGCAGCACTGCAAGGGCAAACAAGCAGATCCATATTCGTCTCATTTTCCTGCCCCCTTGCCGCTACAGCTCTTTTTTCATCTTGAAATGGGGGATGCCGGAGAGGATCAGCTCTTCGCTGGTCACCTGATACCCCAGGGCGAGGTAGAAGTCCAGCGCCACCTTCCGGGCGTCCAGAACGATGGTGGAGAAGCCCTTCCCCTTCATCAACTCTTCGCCGTAAGCCACCATCTTCCGGCCGACGCCCTGGCGGCGGCAGCTCTCATCCACTGCCACCTGGCGCATCTGGGTGACACCCTCCCCCCGGTCGATGAACAGCAGCGTCCCCACCAGGCGGCCTCCGTCAAAGGCTCCCACATGCCAGTAGGTGTTCTCCTGGGAGAGATCCTGCTTGTACAGGTTGAGGCCCAAGGGCACCCGCAGAATCTCATTGCGCAGGGCCAGCTCGTCTTCATACTCCTTAGTTCCCCATTGGATGTCGCGCACCACAATTTCGCTCATGATTCCATTCCTCCTTGTTTTGTTTGAATTCCGGCTATTTTCTTTCATCCTATCACAATCGGGATAAAAAAGGAACCCTACAGCAGGGATAGGAACCACAGCGTGCAGAAATACCCCAACGCCCCACAAGCGGGGAAGGTGAGCAGCCAGGCAAAGACCATCTGGCCAAACACTCTCCGGTCGGCGGTTTTGCCACCCACTCCCAGCACGGCGGCGGTCTTGGTGTGGGTGGTGGAGACCGGCAGCCCCCACAGGGTGGTCAAAAGCAGGCTGATGGAGCCCGCCAAATCGGAGTAGAGGGCAGATTTGTGATCCAGCCGGACCATTTTCTCCCCCACCTTGCGGATGATGCGTCCCCCGCCGGTGTAGGTTCCCAGGGTCATGACCAATGCAGTGAGGGCCACCACCTGCCAGTTCTCCGCCAACTGCACCTTGCCTCCGGGAAGCCCCCGGGCGATCCGGTCGGCGATGAGGAACACCGCAGCAAATTTCTGCCCGTCCTGGGCTCCGTGGAAAAAGGCTATCAGTGCGGCAGAGCCAACCTCCCCCCGAACATAAAACTGGTCACCCAGCCGCGTCTCCCATGGGCGGAACAGCCGCTGAGCCCCCCAGCCCAGGAGATAGCCCAGCACCAGGGAGAGAACCAGGCCCGCAAGCACCCGCATGAGACCGCCCAGATGGATCCCCGCCCCTTGGTTGAGGGCATAGGCCGCCCCCATGGTTCCGGCGATAAGGGCGTGGCTCTCACTGGTGGGGATGCCGAACCACCAAGCCCCCACCGCAAAGAGCACGATAGCAGTCATCGCCCCCGCCAGTGCGGCCAGGGAGTGGGCCGAATCCACCGCGGCAAAGTTGACTAGGCCGGAAATGGTGTCCGCCACCGCCGGGCAGAGGGCGGTCATGGCCACAACCCCTAGCAGGTTCATGGCGGCCGCCAGGGTCACCGCCCGCTTATAAGGCAGCACACCGGAGGCCACCACACCGGTTATGGCCCCAGGGGCATCGGTCCAACCGTTGACAAAGACCACGGCCAGCACCAGGCACAAGGTCCAAAGCTTTAAAAGAGCCATGTCCGCTCCTCCTCGTTTTCAATCGCGGACAACAAAAAGGCCCGCGTACTGCATCATACGCGGGCCGTCCCATTTTTAGTCTTTGTTTATTCACCCAGCAGTGCCTTGTACAGGTCCCCTTTTTTGAACCCCGTCTCCCGGGAAGCCTCTTTGGCCGCCTGGCTGATGCCGGTTCCCCCGGCGATGAGGCCCCGGGCCAATTCCAAGGCGTCCTCAAAGGAGAGAGGATGTTCCTCCGGCTTAGCCCCCTCGATCACCAGTACAAACTCCCCTTTAGGAGTCACCTGCCGGTAATACTCCGCCGCCTTTGGCAGGGTGGTGCGGATGACCTCCTCGTGGAGCTTGGTCAACTCCCGGCAGATGGAGACCTGTCGGTCCCCGAGCACCTTGCTCATGTCCTCCAAAGTGGAAAGGAGTTTGTGGGGCGCCTCATAAAAAATCAGGGTGTGGAGGTCGTCCTTCACCGACTCCAGATGCTGAAAGCGGCTGGTTTTTTTCACCGACAAAAACCCCTCAAAGGCAAAGCGGCTGGTTTTGAGGCCGGAGACCGCCAAGGCGGTGACGGCGGCGCTGGGGCCGGGCACCGCCTCGATGGGGACCCCATGCTCCCGGCAGATGGCCACCAAATCCTCCCCAGGGTCGGAAATACAGGGCATCCCCGCGTCGGTGACGATGGCGCAGCTCTCCCCGCCCAGCAGCCGGGAGAGGATGATCTCCCCTTTCTCCCGCAGATTGTGTTCATAATAGCTGATCATCGGCTTTTTAATCCCCAGGTGGGAGAGCAGCTTCATGGTCACCCGGGTGTCCTCCGCGGCGATGAAGTCCACCTCGGATAGGACCTGCGCCGCTCTGGGGGAGAGGTCCCCCAGGTTGCCGATGGGGGTGCCCACCACATACAATTTACCCATAGTTTCACCTTTTCCCATAGATTTTCAGTAGTTCTTCTGAGAAGCCGTCCTCCCCCTCGATGAGGAGAGGAGCCTCCACCTGTAAAAAAGGCTTTGCCCCCTTCTTCCCCTCACAGAGGAAGAGCCAGGGGGCCGACCCTGGCCGCTGCTGGACAAACCGCACCCGCTTGGGTTCCAAACCCTGCTGACGAAGCAAGGTGAGGACATCGCAAAGCCGCTCCGGCCGCTGGCAGAGGCAGAACCGCCCCCCAAACTTCAAAAGCCGGGCCGCAGCGGCCACCACATCGGCAAGGCTGCACTGTGTCTCATGCCGGGCGATTTTTTCACTCTCCCACTCGCTTAGGATTCCCCCTCCCTCCACTTTGTAAGGAGGGTTGCAGGTGACCAGGTCAAACCGGCCGGACTCCAGCTGGGGCGGAAGATCCTTCAAATCCGCGCAGATGGGGATAAGCCTTCCCCCAAGGCCGTTTTTCTCCACCGAGGCGGTCAGCTGGGCAATGGCCTTTTGCTGGATGTCCACCCCAAAGGCCAGTTTGGGGGCATCCTCTGGCCGGCGGAACCACAGCATGGGGATGATGCCGCACCCGGTGCCCAAATCGCAGGCCAGGTCTTTTCGCCGGGGCGCGGCAAAATCCGACAACAGAAAGGCGTCGGTGCCGAATTTGTGGTCGGGGGTGACGCAGAGGGTCCGGTCGCCTAAAGCTTCATAATGGTGGGGGAAATCCAGTTCCATGCCATTTCTCCTTTCGGGCCGCAGGCCAGCCCCATAAATTCAGTAAGTATTCGGGCCGCCGGCTTTTCAAAGGCTTCCCATGCCCTCCCCAGCAAGAGGGCCAGGCAGAAATTCCCTGCCATCCGCTTCCCTGTGGCCATTATAGCATCCATTGGGAAATGGGTCAAAAAAAGATGGGTACAGCGTGGGGCTGTACCCATCTTCCTATGTGCGAACCGGAGCCTACTGAGCGCTGGGAGCGCCAACAGGGCAAACACCTGCGCAAGCGCCACACTCGATGCAGGTAGCTGCGTCGATCACATATTTGCCGTCACCAGCAGAGATCGCGTTTACGGGGCACTCAGCCTCGCATGCGCCGCAGCTGATGCACTCATCAGAAATTGCATATGCCATGGGTTACACCTCCTTAAATGTTCAAGTTCATTGTACCATAGATCGGGAAAAAATCAATCAATCTTCCATAAAATATTTGTGAATGAATTAGCTTTCTCTCAATCATCCGCCCGCTGCACCCTGCCACACAAAACTGGAAAAGGCCGCAGCCCATGGGCTGCGGCCTTTAAAAAAATAGATTCTCATAAAACTCTCGGCTAGGTTACCCCTCCAGCTTTTTGAGGGCTTTGGCTTCGTCGTCCTTCACCTTGATCTGCCCATCCCGGATGACGCGGACCTCGTTCTTGTCGAAGATGTGGGGCGCAGCGTCCATGGCTTTGTCCATCCGCACCTTGAGCACACCGGTGAGCAGGTTGACCTCCTGGACCGTGCCCCGCCCGTCGGGGGTATTGACGGTGGCGCCCACTTTTGGGGTGGTGCGCAGCAGGTCGTCGTAGGCGGTCTGCTCAAATTTGAGGCAGCACATCAACCGGCCACAGGTGCCGGAGATTTTGGTGGGGTTGAGGGAAAGGCCCTGCTCTTTGGCCATTTTGATGGAAACCGGCTGGAACTCCCCCAAAAAGGTGGAGCAGCAGAAAGGCCGCCCGCAGACGCCCAATCCCCCCAACATTTTGGCTTCATCCCGCACCCCGATCTGCCGTAGCTCAATCCGGGTGCGGAACACCGAGGCCAGGTCCTTGACCAATTCCCGGAAATCCACCCGGCCATCCGCTGTAAAGTAAAACAGGATTTTGTTGCTGTCAAAGGTGTATTCCACGTCCACCAGCTTCATATCCAGCTTGTGTTCCTGGATCTTTTTCTGGCAGACCTCTGCCGCCTGTTTTTCCTTTTGGCGGTTGCGTTCCACCTGGTCCAGATCGGCCTTGGTTGCCACCCGGATCACCTTTTTCAAGGGTTTTACAATCTCGTGTTCCTCCACTTCCCGGTTGCCCGCAGCCACCTCGCCGCATTCCACACCCCGGGCTGTTTCCACGATTACATGGGCCCCTTTGGCGATCTTGTTGCCATTGGGGTCAAAATAATATACTTTGCCAACGTTCTTAAAGCGAACGCCGATCACTTCTGCCATTTCCTTCCTCCTTTTTGGGCGTTTGCCCCATCTCTATTCCATCCCCCTGTTGGGGAAGCCGGAAACCTCCGGCAGAATCCTCTCAGTTTCTCTGGGGCCCCTGTGGGGGCCCGCTTTCCACGCAAGGTCATCCCCTGGGCAGGGCCGCCTTGAGCCGCCCGCAGAATTGGGTGGTCAGCAAGGTCAAATTGACATTCTGGGCCGCCTTTTGCTGGGCTTCTTCTATTATACCAACGATCCGCATTCCCTGCAACGGTGTAATCTGGCGGGTTTGGCCGGACTTTCCAGGGGCGAGGTACTGCCCCGTCAACTGCCCCGCCACCCGATCCTTGGCCGCCTGCAAAAGCCGCAAAAAACCTTCCCGATCCTTTTCATACCGGCTCAATAAGGCGAGCATAGGGTACTCCTCCCCTTGGAAGAGGAGGTCCAGCAGCTGTTTCGCATCCCGCTCGGCGCCCAAGGCTCCCGGGTCATCCAAAGCGGCCAGAGCCCGGCCGATGCTCCCCTCGGAAAGGGTGGCTGCGAACTGGTATTCCTCCTCCGTGTGGTCCGGGCGGAGCCCCGGCAGCACCGCCAGACACTCCTCCGGCGTGGGGGTTGCCACCGGGATAGTCACCACCCGGGAAAGGATGGTGGGCAGCAGTTTGGAGCGGTTGTCACAGGTGAGGAGGAACACCCCGTAGGACGGGGGCTCCTCGATGATTTTCAAAAGGGCGTTTTGGGCCTGGACGGTCATGTTCTGGGCGTCGCAGAGGATATAGACCTTGGCCTTCCCCTCGTTGGGCTTCACATAGGCGGATAGCCGCACCTGGCGGATGGCGTCGATGTGGAAGGAACGGCTCCCCCCCTCTTCCCCCACCACCATCACGTCGGGGTGGTTGCCGGAGAGGACTTTGTGGCAAGGCCCACAGTCCCCACAGGGTTTCTCCCCTTCCCCTTCGCAGAGGATGGCGGCGGCCAGGCGCAAGGCCAGGGTCTTCTTTCCGCAGCCCTCCTGCCCCTCCAACAGGACAGCATGGGGAAAACGCCCGCCGGCGGTCAGCGCGGCGAGCGTTTTGAGTGCTCTATCGTTGTAATAAAAATCCTGATTCAACTGGGCTTCTCCCATTCTATGCGGTTAGAGTTTTACAAACTGCTCCACATCCAGCACAAAGACGGTAGCGCCGCCCACCTGGACTTCCACCGGGAAGGAGGTGAACATGCCGACGCCGTAGGATGCGGAGGAGGGAACCATCTGGGTTCTCTTCTGACTGTGGGTGCGCAGGATTTCGATGACCTGGGGAACCTTCTCATCCTCTGTACCACAGATAAATGTGGTGTTGCCGGACATCAGGAAGCCACCGGTTGTCGCCAGTTTAGTGACCGAGAATCTCTCTTTGGTCAAAGCCATCTGCACTTTTTGGCTGTCGTCATTGGATACAATTGCAAGAATCAATTTCATAATGGGACCCCCTTTATCAATGGATGAGGACATCTCTGTGTTCCTCTATGGCTTTATTCTACCACATTCTGAAGAGGAAAGCCACAGCTTTTGCACAAATTTAACAAATTATACCCATATTTTATCAAGCCCTAAACACATTGCCCGGAGGCTAAATCAATTTTTGTGTTGGAGTTTCCGCTTCACCGTGCGCATGGCTCCGTTTAAGGCGATGGCCTGGTCCACCATCTTGGCCTTGAGGGGCTGGTAAATGTAGTCGAACTCCCCGGCAAGCTCATCCAGGGTGCCGTTGAACCCCCGTTTGAACCGGTAGAGGCCATACATGTGGTGGCTCTCCTCCAGAATGCCGGAGACCCCCTGGAAATCGTAAACCCAGCAGCCGGTTTCAATGGCCCAGCGGATCATCTCCCACTGGATCAGGTAGTTGGGCATCACATTGCGGTGGGCGTTGTCCGAAGCGCCATAGACATAGCAGGTCTTGCCTCCAAAGTTGGTGGTGATGGCCCCGGAGATGGGCTGCCCCTCATAAAAGGCCATGTAAAGCCGCACCTTCTCCCCCAAAGAGTCCAGCATCCGCTCAAAGTAGGATTTGGGCCGGATGTTGAAGCCATCCCGCTGGCCGGTGGTCTCCATGAGACCCATAAAATCATCCAGCCGCTCCTTGCCCACCACCTGGATTTCCACCCCGTGCTTCCGGGCTACCCGGACATTGTACCGGGTCTTCTGGGTCAGGGCGGCAAAGACCTCATCCTCGGTGCGGCCGTTCAGATACAGCCGGTAGTTGAACCGGGCCTGGATGCCTTCAAACCCATCGGGGCCGTAGGACTGGACAAAACCCAACGCCTTTAGGTTCTCCACTGCCTCGGTGTCGGTGAAGAGGATATCCGGGTCCCACTTGATGGCGTGGGCATTGTACCGGCGGGCCAGTTCATCGGCGCCGTTTTTCAGATCCAGCAGGATGGCCTTGTTGTGCAGATCGCACACCGGGCCCCGAGGGGCGTACAAAAAGCTGGTGCCGATCATGGGGATCTTTTGAATCAGAACCCCCATGGCCCCCACAATCTCCCCGCTGGCGCTGCGGCTGATCACCGCCTCATATCCCCAATTGTTTTTCACCTTCCGCCAGTCGGTGCACTGGGTAAAACTGGATTGGGGATGGCTGGCTACAAAGGCGTCATATTCCCCATACTGGGCGGGTGTGATAATTTCCATGGAACGGTCCCCTCCTTGTAAAAATGCCCGCTGCAAAGCCGCGGCGCTGCTGTATTGTTTTGCCTGGGTTTCCCTTGGCGGTGTCTTTCTTCCTATTCTTTCCCCCCCTGGGGCGGATACTCCCCAGTGAGGATAGCCAAATTCCGTTCCAGCACCCCTTTCCCCCGGAACCCCAGCGCCTTGCATTTTTTTAGAACGGCAAGGTTCTCCCGGGTGAGGATAGGAACCACATTTTGATAAAAGGCCGGGATGTCCGACCAACGGGCCCCTTTGTTGTGGGGACAGACGTCGGTGCACAGGTCGCAGCCCCAAACCATCCCCCCTTGGCGGATGGCCTGTACCTCCCAAAGGGACAGTTCCCCCTTTTTCTGGGTGATATAGGAACGGCAGCGGCTTTCCTCCACAGTGCCATCCCCTTTGAGGGCCCCGCCAGGGCAGGCCCGGACACAGGCCCCGCAGCCTAAACAGCCCCCCGGCAAGGGGGTGGAGGGGGGAAACTCCAGGTCGGTGACGATCTCCCCGATGAACACATAGGAACCGAATTCCGGGTGGATCAGCTGGCCGTTCCGGCCGATGACCCCCAGCCCTGCCAGATAGGCGGCATAGACCTCCCGGATGGGGGAGGAATCCACAAAGCAGGCAAAGGAACCCTGGGGATAGGCCTCTCCCAGACGGGCGGCTATCTCCTCCAACATCCCCCGGCCGATGGTGTGGTAGTCGTCGGCCAAGGTGTACCGGGAGATATTCCGCTCCGGGTAATCCCCCACATAATAGGGGAGCAGGCAGACGATCACCGACCTGGCTCCCGCTGGGATGCGGGCCGCCCCCCGGCAGGGCAGCAGCGGGAGGCAGTCGGCGAAGGCGGCAACGCCAAATTGGCTGATTCCCCCGCCGGTGACAATCTCTTTCAGCATATGCCTTCCCCCCTTGGATCATCCCTTACTGTAGCATATTTGGCCGCCCTTTTCCACCCTTTTTCTGTGAATGGCCGCTTTTTGCCCGCCGGTTTCCAGGGGATTTCCTCCATGGGAAGTTTTGGCGGGTTTTCCGCCCCAATTCGCCCTCTTTTGCCTTGACAAAGATTTCCCCCCCCGGTATGATGAATAAGGAAAGGAGGGCCAAGGCATTGGATCTGTTGTCTATCGTCATCGACCTTGCGACCTTTATCACAAAATTTTTGTGGCTTGCCGTGGTCCTCGCCGCGGTGCAGGCCGCCTACCGCTATCTCAAAAATAAATTTCACTGGTAAATAGTTCGCCGGTCCCCTGGTTTATTCTGGGGGAACCGGCTTCTTTTTACTCTGGCCGCCGCCATGTTTCCTGTGGTTGACACCCTCTGCCGGAGCCGGTATAATTGAGGGGAGTGGAACCGGGCATATGCACAATATGCCCCCCATTCCACAAGTATTGCGGTCAGGAGGTGGACATTCTGCCCAGGACAACCAAATGCAGGCGGGTGTGCATCGCCCCAGACAATCGGGTTTTCACCCCCAAACGCCCCTGCGGCAAACCGGTGACCCTGCGGCTGGAAGAGCTGGAAAGCCTGCGCCTGTGCGACCTGGAAGGGCTGGAACAGGACAGCGCCGCCCAGCGGATGGAGGTCTCCCGCGGGACCTTCCAGCGGATTTTGTACCGCGCCCGCCAAAAGGTGGCCGGCGCCTTGTGCGAGGGTTGCCCCATTGTCATCGAAGGCGGCAATTACCAACTGGCCTCCAGCGGCCAGGGATGCCCCCATTCCTGTTCCAGGTGTTACCCAAATGAATTGCAAATAGGTAAGGAGTTGAAATCCAATGAGTGAAGGATGCAACCACGATTGCGGCAACTGCACCCAGAACTGCCCCTCCCGCCAGATGAAGCCGGAGGATTTCTTGGAGTCCCCCCACGAGATGAGCTCCATCCGCAAGGTGATCGGCGTAGTCAGCGGCAAAGGCGGCGTCGGCAAATCCCTGGTGACCTCCCTGATGGCGGTCCTTCTGAACCGCCGGGGCTACAACACCGCCATTTTAGACGCGGATATCACCGGCCCCTCCATCCCCAAGGCCTTTGGCATCCACGAAAAAGCCATGGCCAGCCAGTTCGGCCTTCTCCCCACCAAAACCAAGACCGGCGTGGACATCATGTCGGTCAATCTGCTGTTGGATCATGAGACTGATCCAGTGGTGTGGCGGGGTCCCATTATCGCCAATACGGTAAAACAGTTCTGGACCGATGTGATCTGGAGCGACGTAGACTTTATGTTTGTGGACATGCCTCCGGGAACCGGTGATGTTCCCTTGACCGTCTTTCAATCCATCCCCCTGGATGGCATCCTCATCATCACCTCCCCTCAGGAGCTGGTCTCGATGATCGTGGGCAAAGCGGTCAACATGGCCAAAAAAATGAATATCCCCATCTTGGGTTTGATTGAGAATATGAGCTATGTCCAGTGCCCAGACTGCGGCAAACACATCCATGTCTTCGGCGAAAGCCATTTAGAGGATGTGGCTGCCGCCTATGGGCTGGATGTGCTGGGCCGCCTTCCCATCGACCCTGCCATCGCCAGCGCCTGTGACCAGGGCCGGATCGAAGAGGTCGAAGGGGATTGGCTGGACGGCGCCGCCGACCTGTTGGAACATTTGGGCGACTAAGCCCTTGCAAAGACAGCTCCCATACAACAAGGGGGCTGTCTTTGCTGCATTTTGGCGGGAGGAGCGCCCCCTCGCCCCATGAAGAGGACAACGCCCCCGGTTTCCCGCAATGACCCGATGATCCCCGGCGCGCCTGCCGGAACGACAGCTATGTGGAAGAGGGTTGGAACAGCCATGAAAGAAGATATCAGTTTGTATCAGTGGATTTATGAGTATCTCCTTATGATGATCCAGTGTGGGGTGGTGTCCCATGGGGAATCCCTTCCCCCCATTTGGGATCTGGCCGACAAGTTCCATGTCTCCATCCGCCCGGTGCAGCAGGCCCTCGCCATGCTGGAAAGCCAGGGCTGGATCGCCATGGACGGCAAACGGTTCCGGGTGGTTGCCCGTCTCACCCCGGAAGAGATCGAGCAAAACTACGCCGTCCACTTCTGGTCCCGCAGGGACGCCATCCGGGACATCTACGCCTTCGAGTCCATGGTGTCCGCAGACATCCTGCTGGCCGCCCTTCAGCTCCTCCCGGAAAAGGATGCAAAGCGGCTTTCCCGGTGGGAGGATGACCCCTCCAACCAGGATTTTATAGGCAGCATCTACCTGCTGGAGGAGATGCTCCACCCCTTGGGCAACCCCATGCTCACCGGCCTGCTCTGTGACCTGGCACTGTTCCAGGCCTATCCTTTTTCCGCCCGGGGAGGAGAAAAGGACGGCGGGTTCCTGTGCAGCTGCGGCAGCCTTCTCTCCCTCCTCGGCCTCTGCCGGCAGAGGAACCATGCCGAGGCGCGCCGGCAGATCTGCCAACACCTGGACGACAACGCCCTTCGCCTGTACGCCTCCTTCCACGACAGCCCCCAGCCCCCGGATGTACAGCCGGTTTCCTTTGAGTGGCAGGTTTACCGGGGCCGCCCCCGTCAGGTGTACAGCGTGGTTTACAAACTGATCCATCAAATCGCCTTGGGGGAACTGCCCATGGGGCAGCGCCTCCCCCCCATCAACACCCTGGCGGACCAGTTTGGGGTGAGCCGCAGCACGATCCGCCGGGCCACCGGGGTGATGAACAGCATTGGGGTGACCCAGCCCTCAGGGGGCAAGGGAACCAAGCCGGTCCCCCTCACCCCGGAAGCGGTGGCCAACGGCTTGGAGACCTACACCATGCGCACCATGATGGCCAAGTACCTGCAGGCCCTACAGATTTTCAGCCTCACCGCCCCCGGCATCATCCGGGACACTTTCCTCCAAATCGGGGAGCAGCAGTTGGCCTCCGCCGCCGCCAACTTTCGGGAAATTGCCGCCTCCGGCCGCTGGAACACCATTACCGAGCTGTTCTGCCAACTGATGATCGACGCTTCCGGCAATGGGGTGGTTCGGGAGCTGTATGCCCGCCTGTTGGAACAGCTGGTGTGGGGCCATCCCCTCTCCTGCCTGGCTGGCAGCCCGGAGAAGAGCCGGATGTACTGCCACTGCGCCGACACTTTGGCCCTGTACCTGGAGAGGCGTGACCTGGATGCCTTCTGCCGGGAGGCCAAATGGCATTTTGATTCCCTTCTCCTGTTTGGCAGGGCGTTGCTGCTTCAGCACGGGGCAGGCGGTGTGAAGCCCATTGTCTTGGTAGAAGGGCTTCCCAAACCGTGATATTATCCCCACTTCCACCTTTCCTCCAACCGCCCAAAAGGGCGGTTTTTTCGCTATTCGGGGAGCTTTTTGAAAATATATTTTTTATACAACCCTATTAAATAGGAGCCTCTTTTGATATAATGGTTGTGGACTTATACAAACAGGTATTGGCGGGGCAAAACCCGCTCCATAAAGACAGCAAGCACAGGCAGGGAAAAGCCCTCGTTTTTCCCTGCTTCTCTTATTGCCACAGGATTGCCCACAGAAGATGCCAGTATCACCACAGCGCCCCCATGCCGGCCAATGCTTTTCCAAGGACGGGCCGTGCCTTCTATCCCGGGGCGCCCCATTGCTTGGGGAAGCCTAGGCATCGGAACTCTGCCCTGGGAGCTGCATACCTTATACAAGGAACCAGCCCAATCCCCGAATCTCTGTCCTATGGAGGGTGAGAAATGACTGTTCAGCAATACTACGCCGCCATCGGCGCCGATTACAACGAAGTGATCCGCCGGCTGGGGAATGAAGACCGCATCCGCCGGTTCCTCTTAAAATTCCCCGCAGACCAAAGCTTTTCTACCCTTTGCCATTCGCTGGCGGAAAAGCAGTACGAAGAAGCTTTCCGGGCCGCCCACTCCCTAAAGGGCATCAGCATGAACCTGGGGCTGACCCCACTGGCAGAGTCCAGCAGCGCGGTCACCGAAGCGCTCCGCTCCGGGCCTCCCTCCGAGGATATCGGCCCGCTGTTCGCCCAACTGGAAGGCGATTACAACACCATTCTCGCCGCAATTCAGGGATTGTCCCAAGCCTAGAGGGCGAACCATAGAGGAAGTGTAGTGGATGGAAAAAAGGAACCGTATCCTCATTGTTGATGACACCGAAATGAACCGATCTTTGTTGGCGGATATTCTGTCTGCCGAATACGACATCTTAGAGGCCCGCGATGGCATAGAGGCCATCGCCCTCTTGGGCAAATACCACACCAATATCTCGCTGGTGCTGCTGGATATCGTCATGCCGCGGATGGACGGCTTTGAAGTGCTCACCATTATGAACAAAAGCGGCTGGATCCACAGCATCCCGGTGATCACCATATCGGCGGAGACCTCCTCTAGCTACATTGACCATGCCTACGACCTGGGCGCAACCGATTACATCAACCGTCCTTTTGACGAAAAGACGGTTCAGCGAAGGGTCCGCAACACCATCATGCTGTACACCAAACAGAAAAACCTGGAGGGCATGGTGACCGAACAGATTTTAGAAAAAGAGCGGTACAACTTTTTGATGGTGGAGATCCTCTCCAACATCGTGGAGTTCCGCAATGGGGAGAGCGGCCTGCACGTCCTTCACATCCGGGTGATCACCGAGCTTCTGCTGAAAAAACTGGTGGCCCGCACCAGCCGGTACAACCTGACCTCCTCCAAAATTGCCCTGATTGTAAACGCCTCGGCCCTCCATGACATCGGCAAAATCTCCATCCCGGAGGATATCCTCAACAAACCGGGCAGGCTGACCGATGAGGAATTTGCCATTATGAAAACCCACTGTGCCATCGGGGCACAGATTTTGCAGAATGCCCCCAACCTCCAAGAGGAGGAGCTGATCCGGGTGGCCCATGACATCTGCCGTTGGCACCATGAACGGTATGACGGCCGTGGGTATCCCGACGGTCTCAAAGGGGAGGACATCCCCATCGCCGCCCAGGTGGTCTCTTTGGCAGACGTCTATGACGCCTTGACCAGCAAACGGGTATACAAACCCGCCTATTCCCACGAGGAATCCATGCGGATGATCCTGCGGGGGGAATGCGGGGCTTTTAACCCCATCCTGCTGGAATGTCTGGTGGATGCCGGGAGCCATATTGAGGAAGAGGTTCGGGTAAACTCCCCCAGCGGCATGTCCTCCATGGAGATTCAAAGCATCGCCACCGAGCTGATCGCAAGCAACGAACTGCGGGCCTCCAACCGCACCCTGGCCCTGTTGGATCAGGAGCGGATCAAATACCGGTTCTTCGCCTCCATGTCTCAGGAGGTCCAGTTCGAATACAACATTCACTCAGACCTGCTGGAGGTTTCGGAATGGGGGGCCAGATACCTGGCCCTTCCGGAGCTGATCGCCCACCCCAAGCAGAGCAAACAACTCCAGAAGGTCTTCCCCGCTGCGGATTTTCAAAGCTTTATCTGTCTTCTGCGCGGCACCACTCCCACCGACCCCATTGTCAGCGGGAGTTACTGCTTGTCGGTCCAAGGGGAACCCCGATGGTTCAAAGTGGTAGCCCGCACCCTGTGGGACAGCGAAGACCGGGCCAACTACTCCACTGTCATCGGCAAGTTCATCGACATCCACGAAGAGCAGCTGGAGCTGGCCAACCTGCGCCAGCTTGCAGCCCAGGATTCCCTGACTTCCCTGTACAACCACCGGGCGGCCCGGGAAGCCATTGAAGCTAAAATTGCCGCCAATGAGGGCAAAAACTTTGCCATGATCCTCTTTGATGTGGATTATTTCAAGTCAGCCAACGACCAGTTTGGCCACATCTTCGGGGATGAGGTGCTCAAATATGTGGCCCAGCGGATGCGCCAGAACATTCGGCAGGGCGACATCGCCGCCCGGGTGGGTGGGGATGAATTCCTGATTTTTGCCGAGTGCCAGAGCGACGCCATGCCTCAAATCCAGCGGGTGTTCCACACCCTGACCGGCCAATACAAGGATTTTCAAATCTCCATCAGCATGGGGATCTCCCTCTGCCCGGAAAACGGGGAGGCGTACGAGCGGCTGTTCCACTGCGCAGACCAAGCCCTCTATTCCGCTAAAAAGAGTGGGCGGAACCAGTACCGGCTGTATGACAAATCCATCCAAGGATTTTTGTCGGTCCTCTCCCCAATGGACAATTAAAAACGCAAACAGCCCCCGCAGGAACACCGTTGTCCTGCGGGGGCTGTTTTGTCTGCCACTATAGGATATAAAAGAACACCACCAGGAAGTGGAGGAAACTGCCCAGCATCACAAAGAGATGAAACAGCTCATGGAACCCAAAATCTGCACTGATGTTGGGCTTTTTGACGGCGTACATCACCCCGCCGATGGTGTAGGAGATTCCCCCGGCAGCTAAAAGGGCAATCCCCCCGGCAGGCAGGGCCCCTAGGGACGGCAGGTCAAAGGCGATCGCCCACCCCATAAGGATGTACAGGGCGGTGGAAAACCACCGGGGCGCGGAGAACCAAAAGAGCTTCACTGCGATGCCCACCACGGCGCACAGCCAAATCACCGCTGTAAACAAGTAGGATTTGGGCGGCTGCAACAGATTGAGCAGCATGGGGGTGTAAGAACCGGCAATGAGCACATAGATCATTGAATGGTCCAGCTTGCGCAGCCGCAGAATCACCCGGTCAGTCCCATGGACAAAATGGTAGGTGGCGCTGGTGGCGTATAAAGCCACCAGGGACAGGCCGAAAACCGCTGCGGAAAGCCCGGTCATCCAGCCCACCTGGCGGGATATGCTGGCGGCAACCAATACGCCAGTCCCCAGAACAGAGAGCAGTGCACCAATAAAATGGGTATAACTGCTAATAGGGTCCCTAGCATGTTGTAAATAGTGAGACATCTTCGGCACCTCCACTCACATAATTTTAAAAACCAGATTATAGGATATATCATAGCACAATCTTGAAAAAAAGCAATGGGAAACGCCCCGTTGTCGAAAAGTTCAGGCTACAGAAGTAGTGTGGGAATCCCATTTGTCCCTTATGCAAGCTGGTGGGGGAAAATCCTCTGCAAACTGTCCCCTCCCTGAAGGGTCTTCATCCCCCTGGGGGCTCTCCTCTGGAACTTTGCATAACTCAAAAGAACCGCCGCCCTCTGAGGGCTTCCTCCAAACCCGAAAGCCCCGTTTCGTCTAAATTGGGCCCCCCAATGGGCTTTTTATAGAGTTATCCGGTGGCGGGCCTCGCTGACCACGGTAAATACCTTATGGAAATACGGGCCCCATTATCCCACCGAAAAACCATGGAATGTAAACTTTTTCACTCCCCGTATTGCCTCAGCCGGCCACTTGCCATGCGGGCCAGCAGCAAAACATCGCAGAAAAGCGCCCTCCCCGCTATGGGGAGGGCGCTTTTTGATTAATCTTATGGCCGAGGCGGATCCTCCCCGTCGGGGGCATCCTCCGAAGGCTGCGCTGCCTCCGGCTCCTCTGGAGCGGGGTCCTCCGCTGCCAGCTGGAGAGGTTCTGGAGCTTCCACCCCTTGGGCCGCCTGTTCTGCAGCGGCCTTGGCCCGGCGGCGAATCAGCTTCACCCAGAAGTAAAGAAGCAGCACACCGGTCGCACCGCAGATGGCCGAAATTCCCGCCAGCCAGTTGAGGTCGATGACCCCCACCCGGTCAAACACCATCCCGGAGGAAAGGCCGGCATCCACCCCCAACACGGCAATGATCTCCCCGGAGCGGCTGTACACCGGCACATAACTGCTCACCACCTTGACCCCATCCACCGTCTCGGCGATGCCCCCGGCAGTGATCCGAGGCTCCTTCTTGGAGAACACCTTGTCAATGGCGGATTTCGCCTTGCCGCTCAGCGGTTTGTACTGGGTGGTAGGGCCGTTGTAGTCCACCCCTTCCCGGGCGTTGTCCCGATAGCCGGAGTCCAAAAGGGTATACAGTTTTCCGCCCACCCCTTTATACAAAAGGTAGACCCGGTTGTATCCATATGCATCTTTTACCGAAGTCAAAAGGCCGCAGAGGGATTTATAGCTGTCATCCATGCCCGGTTCCCGGGCGAGGCGGCTGATCTCCTCATCGCTGTAATAGGTCATAGCCAGCGAGAAAGAGGTCATGGAAGAAAGGCTCCTCTCCCCCACCTGGTTGACTGCCTGGGCTTTGCGGGCCAAGGGATAGGTCAGCGACAGGATAAGGCAGAGGGCCGATAGGGCGGTAAACAGCACCAAAATGCGTTTTAACTGCTTGGAATACAGGATTTTATCGAGCATAAATCCACTTCCTTTTACAAATTCCCCCACACCGGGGCTTTGGTTTCCAAAAGACGGCCTCCACGGCCGGATCTTCTTCGGTTTTATTATACCAAAGCACCTGTGGAAAAACAATCAAAAGCCTTGTTTTCCTGGGAAATGAATGGAAAAAGGCGAAGATTCCCTATTGCCGGCGGGTGTGCAGATTCCCCCAGGGGACATGGTCAGCTTCCGGATCCCAATCCTCTTCCCTCTGCCGGGATTCCTCCGCTTGGTATACAGCGCCGCCGGACATCTCCTCCTCTTCCTCATCCCAATAGGGGCGGATCCCTCCGCGGGCGAGGAACCCGTCCAGCTTCACCATCAGCCAATAGCCGGCCATAACACTGAAAAACAGACACCCCAACAACAGCAATGTCTTCATACAATCACATCCTTTGACTCTATTCTACTGGATTGCATGTAACGATGGTGTGAGCATTCCCCGCCAAGGCGTTAAAGTCGCATTAAGGCGCACGGCATCCTGTGGGCTTCTTAATTTAACATTTATGCGGACAGCTTTTGTTCTAACGGCACTCTTATTTCTTTTGCGGTATGATTTGACCGTTGATAAAGGAGGGATTTTGATGCAACTCATTCTCTGCGGCATTGGGATTTCAACAGTCGCCGTATTGGCCTACCTGGCCTGGACCTTGATGAAGGAGGATCAATAAACCATGAATGCACTCATCCAATATGCACTGTACCTAATCATCCTGGTGGCGCTGGCTATCCCGCTGGGCAGCTATATCGGCAAAGTCATGAACAACGAGCCGGTGTTCCTCTCCAAAATCCTGCGGCCCTGTGAAAAAGGCTTCTACCGTATTTTGGGCATCCACGAGGATGAAGAGATGGGCTGGAAAAAATACGCTGCTTGTTCCCTTGCGTTTTTCTTTATCAGTCTTTTTGTACTTACCCTCATCTTAAAATTCCAAGACCTGCTGCCTTGGAACCCCCAGGGCATGGAGGGGCTGAGCTGGCACCTGGCCTTTAACACCGCCTCCAGCTTCGCCACCAATACCAACTGGCAGTCCTATTCCGGGGAGGTCACCCTCTCCAACTTCTCCCAGGCCATGGGCTTGACCGTCCAGAACTTTGTCTCCGCAGGCGCAGGCATCGCCGTGCTGTTCGCCCTGATCCGCGGTTTCGTGCGCACCAAGGCCAGCGCCATCGGCAACTTTTGGGTGGACTTGACCCGGTCGGTACTGTATGTGATGCTCCCCCTGTCTTTGGTGATGTCCATTGCCCTTGTGGGCTTGGGCGTGCCCCAATCCCTGGGCGGCAACATCACCGTGGATTTGTTGGAGCCTCTCGCTGTAGATGCAGAAGGCAACGTGATCACCGGTGCGGAAATTGACCCAGAGGCCGGCACTGTCACCTTGGACGGCGCTTTGGTAGAGGATGCTCAAATTATCACCAAACAGATAGTTCCCCTCTACCCCCAGGCTAGCCAGGTATCCCCCAAACAGCTGGGCACCAACGGCGGCGGCATTCTGGGCAACAACTCCGCCCATCCCTTGGAAAACCCCAACCCCGCCTCCAATCTGCTGGAGATGATTTCCCTTCTGCTGATTCCCGCGGCCCTCTGCTTCACCTTTGGGCGCAATATTAAGGATAAACGGCAGGGCATCGCCATCTTCCTTGCCATGTTTATCCTGCTGGTCATCGCACTGGGCGTTATCGGCGCAAGCGAACAGGCGGGCACTCCCCAACTGGCACAGAACGGCGCGGTTGACATCGCCGCCGGGGAAGGCAACATCGGCGGCAACATGGAGGGCAAGGAGACCCGCTTCGGCATCACCACCTCCTCCACCTGGGCGGCCTTTACCACCGCTGCATCCAATGGGTCGGTCAACTCGATGCACGACAGCTATACCCCCATCGGCGGCATGATGACCATGCTCCAGATGCAGCTGGGCGAAGTCATCTTCGGCGGCGTAGGCTGCGGCCTGTACGGCATGATCGGCTTTGCGCTGCTCACCGTCTTCATCGCCGGACTGATGGTGGGGCGCACCCCCGAATACCTGGGCAAAAAAATCGGCCCCAAAGAGATGCGGATGGCCGTCCTTGTCTGCCTTGCCACCCCCATCGCCATCCTGGTGGGCAGCGGCATCGCGACCCTGCTCCCCTCCACCATAGAGAGCCTGAACAACGCCGGAGCCCATGGCTTTTCCGAAGTCCTGTACGCCTATTCTTCCGCTGGCGGCAACAACGGCTCCGCCTTCGCCGGCATGAACTGCAACACCCCCTTTCTCAACTGTAGCTTAGGGCTGGTGATGATCTTCGCCCGGCTTGTGCCCATGGTGGCAACCCTTGCAATCGCGGGCAGTATGGCCCAAAAGAAGAAGGTTGCCGCCAGCGCCGGCACCCTGTCCACCTGCAACCCCATGTTTGTATTTCTTCTCATCCTGATCGTGCTGATTGTCGGCGCATTGAGCTTCTTCCCAGCTTTGTCCCTGGGGCCCATCGCCGAGTTCACCCAAATGATCGGGATCGGTTAAGGGAGGTATAATTCCACTATGAAAGAGACAAAATCCGGCCGCCGTTCCATGCTGATGCGGGCTTTGAAGGATTCCTTCACCAAGCTTGACCCGCGGGAACAGGTCAAAAACCCTGTCATGTTCCTTGTATACCTCTCCGCGCTGCTGACCACCGTATTGTTTGCCCTCTCCTTGGGCGGTATCTCCGACGGCATTGTCACCAGCGGGTTTATTCTGGCCATTGCGGTCATCCTGTGGCTGACCTGCCTCTTCTCCAACTTCGCAGAGGCCATTGCAGAGGGCCGGGGCAAAGCCCAGGCGGATTCCCTGCGGGCCTCAAAAAAGGATGTATCCGCCCACAAATTGGAGGATGTCCACAACCACAGCACCTTCTTTGACGTCCCTGGCGCCACCCTTAAACGGGGGGATTTGTTCTTGGTAAACGCCGGGGAGCAGATCGCCGCAGACGGCGAGGTGGTGGACGGGGCCGCCAGTGTGGATGAAAGCGCCATCACCGGCGAATCGGCCCCGGTCATCCGGGAGGCGGGCGGCGACCGTTCCGCTGTCACCGGCGGCACCACCGTACTCTCCGACTGGCTGGTGGTCCGGGTGACCCAGGAGGCCGGACAGAGCTTCCTGGACAAAATGATCGCCATGGTGGAGGGGGCAAACCGGAAAAAGACCCCCAACGAGATCGCCCTGGAAATCCTGCTGGTGGCCCTTTCCATCATCTTTGTTTTGGTCACCGCATCCCTGTACTCCTATTCCCATTTCTCCGCCGCCTTGGCGGATATCGCCAATCCCACCTCGGTGGTGTGGTTGGTGGCGCTGCTGATCTGCCTGGCCCCCACCACCATCGGCGCCCTGCTGTCAGCTATCGGCATCGCCGGCATGAGCCGCCTGAACCAAGCTAACGTACTGGCCATGAGCGGCCGGGCCATTGAAGCCGCCGGCGATGTGGATGTCCTTCTGCTGGACAAAACCGGCACCATCACCCTGGGCAACCGGCAGGCAACCGCCTTTTTACCGGTGGACGGCTGCCCGGAACAGGAACTTGCCGACGCTGCCCAGCTCTCTTCCCTGGCGGACGAGACCCCCGAGGGCCGGTCGGTGGTGGTCCTGGCCAAAGAAAAATTTGGCCTGCGGGGCCGGGAACTCTCCGACCAGCACTTGACCTTTGTCCCCTTCACCGCCCAAACCCGGATGAGCGGCGTGGACTACGACGGCGGCGAGATCCGCAAAGGCGCGGCTGACGCGGTTCGGGCCTATGTGGAAGGAGCTGGAGGGGTCTACAGCGAGGAATGCCGCAATCTGGTAGACCAGGTGGCCCGCCAAGGCGGAACCCCCCTGGTAGTGGCCAAAAATCACAAGATCCTAGGGGTCATCCACTTAAAGGACATCGTCAAGGACGGTGTGAAAGAAAAATTCGCCGACCTGCGGCGGATGGGCATCCGCACCATTATGATCACCGGCGACAACCCGGTGACCGCCGCCGCCATCGCCGCGGAGGCGGGGGTGGACGACTTTCTGGCAGAGGCCACCCCTGAGGCCAAGCTGGACATGATCCGCCAGTACCAGGCCCAAGGCCATTTGGTAGCCATGACTGGTGACGGCACCAACGACGCCCCCGCTTTGGCCCAGGCCGATGTGGCCGTGGCTATGAACTCCGGCACCCAGGCGGCTAAAGAGGCGGGCAACATGGTTGATTTGGACTCCTCCCCCACCAAGCTAATCGACATCGTGCGGATCGGCAAACAGCTGCTGATGACCCGCGGGAGCCTGACCACCTTCTCCATCGCCAACGACATCGCCAAGTACTTCGCCATTATTCCGGCTATTTTCATGAGCCTGTATCCCGGCCTTGCCGCCTTGAACATCATGGGGCTGCAAAGCCCGTCCAGCGCCATCCTCTCCGCGCTGATTTACAACGCGCTGATCATTGTTGCGCTGATTCCCCTGGCCCTGAAAGGGGTGGCCTATCAGGAGGTCCCTGCCGGGAAACTCCTGCGCCACAACCTGCTGGTCTACGGTGTGGGGGGCATCCTAGTCCCCTTTGCCGCCATTAAACTCATCGACTGTATCGTCGCCCCCTTACTGGGGGTGCTGTAAAGAAAGGGGTTGTTCCTATGTACTCCAACGGTTGCGCTTTGCCCCTGGAATGTCCCAGACGGGGATGGTTCCGCACCTGCAGAGAGCGGGGGATCTTCTTGGTGAATCGGGGGCTGGACGTTTGCCCTTATATCACCTTGCCCGCCCTGCTCCTCTTGCTGGGCTCCGGCACCGTAGCCGCCCTCACCGCAGCTGCCATGGTGCTAGTATATCCTCTCACCGTGATTGCCGCCCTGCTGTAACCGACGGGTACAAGCTCCCCTTCCACCCATTCACCCAACCAGTGTGCCGGCCCTCTTTCCCACGGCCGGCCCCAAAGGAGGTTCTTTCCCTATGAAACAAATCCTGATTCGCGCCACCGGTATGCTGGCCGCCATGAGTGTTGTCTGCGGCCTCGCCTACACGCTGCTTGTCACCGGCATTGGCCAGGTATTCTTTCCGTGGCAGGCAAATGGCAGCATCCTTGAAATCGACGGCAAAACCTACGGCTCCCAGCTGCTGGGCCAGCCGTTTGCCGATGAAGGCCACCTGTGGGGCCGGATTATGACAGTGGACACCAGCTCTTTTACCGATGAGGACGGCCAGCCGGTGATGTATGCCTGGGCTTCCAACAAGAGCCCCGCCGGGGAAGAGATGGAGGAACTGGTCGCTCAGCGGGTAGAAGCCCTGCGGGCATCCAACCCAGCCATGGCGGACCAGCCCATCCCGGTGGATCTGGTCACCTGCTCCGGCAGCGGCCTGGACCCGGAGATTTCCCCTGCCGCAGCCGCTTACCAAGTGCCCCGCATCGCGGCGGCACGGGGGATTTCGGAAGAAGAGGTACAGAAGATCATTGACCAGTACACCACCGGCCGCTTCCTGGGGATTTTCGGGGAACCCCGGGTCAATGTCCTTCAGGTCAACCTGGCTCTGGACGGCATCCTGAAGGAGGGGTAACCATGTTGTACCCCTACCGCCTTGCTCTGGAAAAGACCTTCCCACTTTCGCCGTCCCTTGTGGAGGCCTCCCCCACCGACCGGTTGCTCCGGCTGGTCTGCAGTGTCAGTGATTTGTTCTCCACCCAGCCCTTCCCCTTGTACAAGGACGGGCGGCCCACCCTCCTGCTGCTCTACCGGGATGTGGCCTATTCTTGGAAGGACTTGGCGGATTCCTTCGGCGACACCATTGCCGCGGTTTCCGACCACTGGCCGCTGTCCCTCTACGGGACAACCGGCGACCGGGAGACTGGCCAACTGACCATCCGGCGGGAGGGGGGCCGGGGGATCATCCGCCTTCATTCGGTGTCTGGCCGGCCCTTTGATTCCATGGAGGGGCTCTGCCTACAGCTGGAAACAGAATCCGCTGATACCGCAAGTTCCCTTGCCCAGGTGTGCTCCCAACTTTCCCCCCAGGCGCCGCTGGCCGCCCTCTCCCGGAAGCTGGAACCTTTCCTCACAGGATGTTCCCTTCTTCCCACCACAGGGAGCGCCTTCTGCTATCTGGCCTGGTCGGAGGCGGAGAAGCCGGCTCTTCTGGGCCTGCTTTCCGCCGCCCAGAAGGAACAGCTTTGGCAAACGTTTTTAGCCGACGGGGTGCAGCCGTTGGAATTTGACTGGCTGTGGGACGCCTACTGCTCCGGTGAGGCCCCACACCTCCTGGAGTGGGAGATGGCCCTGCGGGTTGTGCTGGAGGAGCTGGGCTTTTCCATCCAGCGGCAAGAGGGTTTTTTCCAGGTGACGGATGCCCAAGGACAGATTCTCCGGTTCGACCTGGTCAAGGGCGGCCCGGCGGAAAAAATTTTCTTAAAACTTCTATTTCCCCTGGACTGGAAATAAGCTGATCTCACACTCACTTCCCATTTTATCCTGTCTTTTTCCCGGGCTCGTACCAAGCCCGGGCTCTTTTTTGCCCCTTCTTCTTTTTTGTATAAAAACAAGCGTGTACGCTGGCATACCAGCGTACACGCTTGTTTTATCATCCCGAACCCCTTTACTCCACCCGCTGTAGGGCCGCCGAACCAGGGTAAGGTTCCTCCAGCGGCAGCTCGATCCCCCATTCCAGCCAAGAGAGCGGCTCATTCCCCCCAACTGCAAAGTAAACATCCAGGTTGGCTGGGTCCCCCAGCTGGGGATTGATGGTGTTCCATTGGACGGTCCGCTGGATGCTGTCCAGGATGTGGAAAGCCAAATCCTGGGGACCATCCACGGCGTATTCTTCCTTCTGCGGGTCTGGAAGCCCAGTGAACAGGGCGCTCTCCTTGGAAAACAGCACGCTCATCCCGCCTTTGCCACTGGTCACCGGCTCCGCCAAGGCCAGATTCCACCCCGTCTCTTCGGCGATGGCGGCGATGAGTGCATCTGGGGTAGGTTCCCCCTCAAAGGTGTGGGGGACTTGCTGGAAATCTTCCCCCCTGCCGATGTACAGCGTCCGGATCACCCCTTCCGCGGAAGGCGCGGCCCCGGATACCTGGGAGGGGGGAGAATTCTCACCCCGGCGCGAACAGCCTCCCAGCACCAAAATCCCCGCCGCCAGCAAAGTGAGCCAAAACCGTTTCATATGGATACCCCTCCTTTTGGGGATAGGGTAGCAACAAAACGATCCCCTGTCAACGGGTAATCTGCCGGATATTCCCGGGGAAGGGAGGCAATTCCGACAGAAATTGGCGGGCAGCCCACCAAAATAGGCTTCACCCCTTGACTTGGAGCCTACTCCAAGATATAGAATAGAGACAATAGGAATAAGGAGGGCATTTTTATGAACTATCGGGAACTTGGCCGCACCGGCTTACAGGTGAGTGAAATCGGCATTGGCTGCGAAGGGTTTATCGAGGAGGGCGGGGCCCTCACCAAAGATTTGATCGACCTCTGTGAAGAGGCCGGCATTAACTACATAGACCTATACACCTCCAACCCAGAGGCCCGCAGCACCCTGGGCCAGGCCCTGGCCGGCCGACGGGAGAAATTTATCTTGCAAGGGCATCTGTGCACCATTTGGCAGAACGGCCAGTACAAGCGGACCCGCCGCATAGAAGAAGTAAAAGCCGGATTTTCCGACATGCTGGAACGGCTGGGCACCGACTATATTGATGTGGGGATGATCCACTATGTGGATACCCTGGAAGATTGGAACGAGGTGGCAAACGGCCCAGTCATGGCCTACGCGAAGGAGCTGAAAGCCGCTGGGGCCATCGGCTGCATCGGCATGAGCAGCCACAACCCCATTGCCGCCTTAGAGGCGGTGAACAGCGGCCTCATCGATGTGCTGATGTTCAGTGTCAACCCCTGCTATGACCTGCAGCCCGGCACAAGGGAACTCACCGAACTGTACAGCAACGACAACTACACCTCCCCTATGGTCAATTTTGACCCCTCCCGGGTGGCCCTCTATGAGACCTGCCAGCGGCTGGGGGTAGGCATTACCGTGATGAAAGCCTTTGGCGGCGGGGATCTGCTCAGCGAGACCCTATCCCCGGCGGGCAAGGCCCTGACCCCCATACAGTGCCTTCACTACGCTTTGACCCGTCCTGGCGTGGCCACCGTGCTGGCCGGCGCCCGCTCGGTAGAGGAGCTGCGGGGAAGCATCGCCTATGAGTCCGCTTCGGAGGAGGAAAAGGATTACGCCGCTACCTTCTCCACCTTCCCCAACATCAGCTGGGAAGGCCACTGCATGTACTGCGGCCACTGTGCGCCCTGCCCCCGCAGCATCGATGTGGCCATGGTGAATAAATTCCTCAACCTGGCTAAAGCCCAAGGGACTGTTCCCGAAACGGTGCGGGAGCATTATGAGGTTCTTGCCCACCACGCCGGGGAATGTATCGCCTGTGGCGCCTGTGAAAAGCGTTGTCCTTTCGGTGTGCCGGTGATTCAATCCATGCAGGAGGCCAAAGTGCTGTTCGGCAAATAACCACCTGACTGTGGCAAAATAAAAAGTTCCGTGGAATCGGAGTGCTCGTTTGGCAAAAAGCAACGGGCCCTAAAAGAGTTGGGCCGGTAACAAAACGGAGAAGGGAGAAGGATTTATGACCATAGCCGAAGTGAGTAGACAATATGACATCTCCGCCGACACCCTGCGGTACTATGAGCGGGTGGGGCTTATCCCCAGTGTGACCCGCAACAAGTCCGGCTTCCGAGATTATTCGGAGGAGGACTGCAACTGGGTGTCCTTCATCAAATGTATGCGCCGTGCCGGGGTCCAGGTGGAAGCGCTGATCGAATATGTCTCCCTATACCAACGGGGGAATGGTACCCAGGAGGCCCGCAAACAGCTTCTCATAGAACAGCGGGATCTTTTGAAGGCCAAAACCGAGGAGATGCTTGCCACCTTGCAGCTTTTGGAAAACAAGATCGAGCGCTACGATCAGTGGAACCCCCACTGGGAGAACACCATGGCCCAGTTTAAAGGGTAAAACTCATCGAAATAAAACCGCGGAGGGTATACCCTCCGCGGTTTTATTTCGATGAGCGGCAGGAGCCAGGGCGCTTTCGCAGCTGCCGCCGGTAGGGGATCCCCTGCTCCGGCTGGGTGACCGGCTCCAGCATCCCGGCGCGGATCATCCCCTCAATGCGGGTGGCGATCCATCCGTCCCCTATGCCCAGCTGGTACTTTCCCAGAACCCGCCCAATAACCTCCGCCTCCCGGAACACCTCCGGTTCCGCTTCGATCTCCCGGAAGATAAAGCTGTCGTACACATCCTCCGGCAAACTGACCAGCTGGCCGTTGAGCATCCCCCGCAAAGGCCCGTTCTCCTTTTGCAGCTCCCGCCACCGGGCGGCACAGCCCTGGATAAAGGCTGAAGGGGCCGTTTGGGCTAGAGATTGATACCCACTCCATTCCTCGGGCCTTACCTGGCCCCATCCGCTTTTCCGGACTACCACCCCATCCTCCCGCTGTACCCAGGGGGGAAGCCGGATCAAGGCCACCGGCCCGCAGCCCCTCCCCCATTGGGCCAGCTGGCTTAAAAACCAGTGCATCCCGCAGACTTCATCGGGCTGGCTGCTGTACCAAATGCGGACAGCTTCCCCCTGGGAAGCCCGCCTCTTTGCCGCTTCCAACCCTTCATTGGCCCGCCGCAGCTGCGCCTCCACCTCCTTGCGGCAATCTTTTGGAGCAGCGGCACTGTACAGTTCTTCCATCGCCTGCTGGCGGCGGGGACCGGGTATCTCTTCTGTAATATCCCCCACGCTCAGGGCAAGATCAAAGCAGAAAATGTCCTGCGGCGTCCCCCCGAGAGGAGCACCCTTTTCCCAAGTCTGGCGCTCCCGTTCCTCTGCCTGCTTTCTCGCCTTCTCCAACTCCTCAGGGGAAGGCGTTTCCCCATCTCGATACAGAACCCCAATCCCCACAGTGGTTCCAGGGCGCTTCCCTCTTCCATAGTTTTGGGCGGCCCGCAGGCTGCCCTGGGCACTGCTGCCAAAAACGATCTCTAACACGATGCTTCCCCCTTCGGTTTCCATTGATTTTCGTATCCCATAAAATCTGCACAAGACTTAAGAATGGCGGTGAGGTTTTGTCTGTAGTTATTGTACCACACCTTCCTGCCGGAAGGATAGGCGATGAAAGAGTGCCGCCCGCCGCATCTGCGGCGGGCGGCATTTTTTTATTTTACCAATTGGCTTGCCTGAGCAAAGGTCATCCCTTTTTCCCGGGCAATTTTAGCCACGTCCTCATACTCCGGTTTGGACTTTTCCACCCCGTCGCCGTGAGCATGCTTCACCCGCACCGGGCCATAGGCAGTCTCTTCCACCGTCTCCTCCCGCTCCAGGGTATAGCGGCGGCAGGTGTGCTCCCGGACGCCCAAAGTGGTGGTGTGGCGAAGCATCAGCTTGGCAAACTTCTCCCCGTCCTCCTGGCGGCACAGGCAGGTGAGCATCACCCCAGGCCGGGATTTCTTCATCCCAATGGGAGTGGTGAACACATCCAGCACCCCGGCCTCCAGCAGGATTTCCTGGGCAAAGCCGATGGCCTCCGGGGTCATGTCGTCCAGGTTGCAGGAGAGCTCCGCAACCTCCCCCACCTGGCCGGAGGTGTGCCCCAGATGGGCGCGGACACAGTTGGCGGCTTCAAACTCCTTGGTCCCCATGCCATAACCGGTGGCTTCGATCTCCATCACCGGCATGGCGCCGAAGGAATCGGCAAAGTATTTGAGCAGCGCCGCGCCGGTGGGGGTGCACAGCTCGCCTTGGATGCTGCCGCCGTAGATGGGCACCTCCCGCAGGATATAGGCAGTGGCAGGGGCGGGCACTGGCAGGACGCCGTGGGCGCACTGAACCTGGCCGCAGCCCACATGGATGGGGGATGCCACCACACGGTCGGGGGCGATCTTCTCCATCAGAAGGCAGACGCCCACCACATCCGCCACGGCATCCAAGGTGCCCACCTCGTGGAAGTGAATTTCCTCCACAGGCATGCCGTGGGCGTGACCTTCCGCTTCGGCGATCAGGGTATACACCCCCACCGCATCCGCCTTTACCTTGTCGCTTACCGGCAGATGACTGATCCAGTGGCGGATATCCCCCAAAGCAGAATGGGAATGGCTATGGGAGTGATCATGGTCATGAGAATGGCCGTGATCGTGGGGGTGCTCGTGGTCGTGGTCGTGGGGATGCTCATGGTCGTGGGGGTGCTCATGGACATGGGGATGCTCATGAGCAAGGGGAACGTCTACGCTCTCCTCCTCCGTCCCGTGAACAGTGACCGAAACATGGGAACCGGTGACCCCGCAGCGGACCGCGGGCTCCAGCGCCACATGCACCCCGGGAAGGCCCAGGGCATTCATCTCCTCCACAAAGGCCTCCCGGTCGGGGATCAGCTCCAGCAGCGCCGCCATCAGCATATCGCCAGCCGCGCCCATGTTGCATTCCAGATACAAAGTTTTCATCGTTTTCCCTCCATATGATTGATCATACTGGCCAGATACCCAGCCCCAAATCCGTTGTCAATGTTGACCACGCTCACCCCGCTGGCGCAGGAGTTGAGCATGGAAAGCAGGGCCGACAGCCCCTGGAAGGAAGCCCCGTACCCCACACTGGTGGGCACGCCGATCACCGGGCAATCCACCAGGCCGCCGATGACGCTGCAAAGGGCGCCTTCCATCCCCGCGATGGCGATGACAACCTGGGCGCTCATCAGGTCCTCCAGGTGGGAGAGAAGCCGGTGCAGCCCCGCTACCCCCACATCGTAAAGGCGGACCACCTGGTTGCCCAAAGCCTCGGCGGTGAGGGCAGCCTCCTCCGCCACCAGCATGTCGCTGGTACCCCCGGTGGCCACCACGATTTTGCCCACGCCGTCTACAGTCGGCAATTCCCCGACGATGCCCACCCGGCTGAGAGGGTCGTACCGCAGGCGAAGGGATTTGCCCACATAGTCTGCGGCCTCCTGGGCCATCCGGGTGATCAAGATGGTGGATTGGCCGCTATCCTGCATGGCCTTGGCGATCTGTTGGATCTGTTCCGGGGTCTTGCCCGCGCCGTAGATCACCTCTGCCGCCCCTTGGCGAAGGGCCCGGTGGTGGTCCAGCTTAGCGAAGTTTCCCACCTCTTCGAAGGGCTCCATCTTCAGATGAAGCATGGCCTCCTCGGCGGAGAGGGTCCCCGCCTCCACCTGCCGCAAAAGCCCCAAAATCTGCTGGTTCATCGTCTTTTTCTCTCCTTTTACCGGGTTTTTAAATCGAGGAGCACCTCTGGGAAGGTCGCCGCAAGAGCCTGCCGGATGGCCTCCCGCTCCCCAAACGCCCGTTCCAACTGGTTTTCCGGGAACTGAAGCCGGGCTGCATCCCCCAGCACCCGCACCCGGAAGTCGGTGTACCTCATCCGGAACAGCTGGTCCTCCGCCTGTTCCACCCGCTGGAGGATTTCCCCGGTGATGGGCACCCCGGTGGGAATCCGGGTGGCCAAGCAGGCATAGGCGGGTTTATCCCAGGTAAAAAGGCCCACCTCCTTGGATTTTTCCCGGATCTCCCCCTTGGTGAGGCCGCACTCCCGCAGGGGGGAGCGGACCGAAAGCTCTTTCAGCGCCCGCATCCCCGGCCGGTCGCCTGCGTCGTCGGAGGCGTTGGTGCCGTCGATGATCAGGGAATAGCCGTCTTGGGCCGCCGCCTGGGCCAAGGCCCCAAACAGGGCGGATTTGCAGTGGTAGCACCGGTCGGCGGGGTTGGCCGCTACCAGGGGCTGGGCGAGGATGTCCCGTTCCAGCACTGTCACCTCCACCCCCAGCTCCCGGCCGAGGCGCAGGGCATCCTCCAGCTCAAATTGGGGCTGGAAGGCGGTTTTCACATAATAGGGCCGGATGTCCGCCCCGTAGTGGAGGCCGGCCCAAAGGAGATAGGCGGAGTCCACCCCGCCGGAAAAGCCCAGGGCCGCCCGGGGATTCTCCCGGAAAAATTCACTGAGTTCCATGTTGTTCCCTCCTTGTTTGGAGTGTCTATTTATATATTTGCAGGCCTATCGGCCCTTGTATGCCGTGATGCAGAAAAGAGGGGTGTCCTCCGGCCCCTGGCCTAGGCGGCGGCCAAAGGACATGTCCACCTCCACCTTTGAAAATCCCGCCTCCCGCAGAAGCTGTTCATCCCATTGGGGGCGGGGGTGGTGCCCCCCGGCCAAGTCCTCTAAAATCTCCCGGTATTCCGCCTGCATCGCCTGGGTGATGGGCTGGCTTGCGTGGAATTTATCCAGCTCCTGGGGGGATTTTTTCCGGTCGGCCTCCACATAATCCCCGTCGAAGTTGAGGAGGACCCCGCCGGGTTTCAGCACCCGGAACCACTCCCGGTAGGCCTGTCCCAGGCGGGGGAGGTTCCAGGTCAGGTTGCGGGTGAGGATAAGGTCAAAACTCTCCCCATCAAAGGCCAGGTGCTCGGCATCCATCTGCAAAAACCGGGCAGAGGCGCCTTGCTCCTTTACGGCATCCCTCGCCTGTTCCAACATCTCCGGCGTCAGGTCAATGCCGGTAATTTGGGCGTCCAAGTCCTTCAAGAGCAGGGGGAAAAAACCGCTGCCGGTGCCCACGTCCAAGATGGCTGCCCCGGGTTTTGACAGGTGAGAGGAAATCACCTCCCGGTAGACGGAGGCCGTGGGGGAATCCCACTCCCCCTGATGGGCCTGGCGGAAGCCTTCGCTCCGCTGGCCCCAGTAGTGAGCGATGCGCTCTTTTTGCCGTTCCATGGGCTTCATTCTCCTTTTGTTGTTATAGGGGCTTTGTGGGGATGACCGACAAAAAGCCCATCTGGGTGGCCTGTAAGCTGACCCCCACCTGGTAAACCTCCTCCAAAGGCTCCGGCCGGAGCACCTCTTGGGGGGAATCAAAAGCCCGCACCTTCCCCCCTTGCAACAGCAGGATGCGGTCCCCATACCGGCTGGTGAGGGTCAGATCGTGGGCCACAAACAAGGTGATAGCCCCAGTCCTGCGGGTGTAATCCTGGGCCAGGTTCATGACAATCAGCTGGTGGCGCAGGTCTAAGGCGCTGGTGGGTTCGTCCAAAAGCAGCACTTTGGGCCGCCCGATCAGGCTTTGGGCCATGGTGACCAGCTGCCTCTGTCCCCCGCTGAGGGTGGAAAAGGGCTGCCGGGCGATGGCCAAAAGCCCCAATTCCCGGAGGACTTCCTCCACCTGGGCGGTCTGCTCCGGGGTGACCCGCCACCCCAGGCTGCCGATCAGGCCCAGGAGCACCATTTCAAAGACGGTGAGGCGGGTGTTCATCGCCCCCAGCTGAGGCACATAGGCGATGTCCCGCCGGGTGCCAACCTCCCCCGAGTCCTCCCGCAGCAGGGCGGAACCGGCATGGGGCAGAAGGCCGGCCACCGCTTTGAGCAGGGTGCTTTTTCCCACCCCGTTGGAGCCGATGACCCCGGCCATCTCCCCGCCGGAAAACTGGGCGCTCACCCCGTCCAGCACGGTTTTTTGGCCGTACCGGACGGCGATGTCTTGCAGGGATAATCTCCACATATCAACCTTCCTCCCGCAGCAGAAGTACAAACAGAAACGGCACCCCCACGATGGAGGTGAGAATCCCCACCGGCATCATCGCCCCGGTGGAAATCCATTTGGCCACGGTGGAGGAAAGGAGAAGCAAAAAGCTCCCCAGCACCGTGGAAAGGGGCATCAGGTACCGCTGATCCTCCCCCGCCAACATCCGGGCGCAGTGGGGGGCCACCAGGCCCACAAAGGCCACCGTGCCGATGAATCCCACCGCCCCGGCGATGAGGCAGGCGCTGATGACAAAGACCTGGAGCCGCAGCCGGTCCACCGGGATGCCTAAACTCCGGGCCCGCTCCTCCCCGGCGGTGAGGGCGGTCAGCTGCCAGCTCTTCCCAAAGAGGAGGAGAAAGCTGGCCGCAAGAATCCCTGCCGCCACCGAGGCGCTAGCCCAGGTGGAGCGGCCCAAACTGCCAAAGGACCAGTTGGCGATGATCTGGGCGATCTCCGCCGAGGCCCGGTACTGCAAAAATTCCTTGAGGGCGGAAAAGAAGAAGTTCATCACAATGCCGGTGAGAACCAGGGTGCTGGTGGAAAGCCCCCGCCGCTTGCCCAGGGCGTAGATGGCCAGGGAGACCCCCAGGGCAAACAGGAAGGCCAAGGCCGCCGTCCCCGCCCACTGGAGGCCGAAGAGGGTGAACCCCACCGTGATGGCAATGGCCGCCCCAAAGCTGGCCCCGGCGGTGATGCCCAAGGTGTAAGGGCTGGCCAAGGGGTTGCCGGTGATGGTCTGCACTTGAAGGCCAGAAAGGCCCAGGCTGCCGCCTACAAAGACGCAGGTCAAAGTCATGGGCAGGCGAATCCGCCAGACGATGGCCCCTTGGCTTCCCCCGGCGCTGGGTCCTTTCCACAACAGGGGGAGAATCTCCCCAAAGGTGAGGCCGGAGGAGCCGGTGCCCAGGTCTAGAAGGCAGGCGAAAACAGTGGCGGCCACTGCCAGCAGGAGAATCCCCCTGCGCCGCCTGTTGATGGATTGGTAGATGGATGGCTTATTTCCCATAGGTCGGCTTTCCCCCGGTTTTACAAATTGCTCCCCATTTTGGGGGTTACTGCCGGTCCCACTGGATCATAAAGGTCCCGGTGTAGCGGAGCTCCGGCAGATAGGTGGCATACAGGTCGTGCATCTCGGCCTCTGGGTCCAGGTCGGCAAACAGATCCGGGTAGATACACTTGGCCATGTACTCGGTGAACACATAGTCGGCGATGTTGCGCAGGCTTCCGTGGTCCACCCCGTAGACGTCGCCGTTTTGAACGGCGGTGAGGCCCCTCCATTCTTCACGGCCCGCAAACCCCCGGAGCCGCTCCTGGGCCAATGCCTCGTCGATGGTAAAGCCCATCCGCATTTGGTCGCCGCCGGTGTCCCCCGACCAGATCGCCCCGCCGATGAAGATGTAATCTGGGTTGGAGGAGATGACGTACTCCCGGTCCAGCACCCCATAAGCGCCTTCCAGCCGGCCGTTTGCCAGGTTGATCACCCCCAGGTTGTCCAGGATACCGCCCCATAAGGTGCCGGCATAGCTGTTGCCGTATTCCCCGGCGCCGTTGTTGCCCAGCTCCACATAGACTTTCGCCGCCTTCTCCTCTGGGGATAGGGTGGAGAGCCGTTCATTGACCAGGTCTATGCCGCCTTGATAGCGGCGGCACAGCTCCTCCGCCACCTCTTGACGGCCCAGCAGCGCACCCAGGATCCGGGTGCTGCGCAGGTGGTTCTCCAGGCTCATTTTGTGGTAATCCACCGTCACCACCTGGATGCCCGCGGCCTCCCAGGTGGGGATGGACGCCTCGTTTTCGGTGTATTGGCTGGTGTTGATCAGCAGCACGTCCGGCGCAAGAGCCAGCACCTTCTCTGCGTCCAGCACATCGTTGTGGTAGCCGCCCACACTGGGCAGTTCCAGAAGCTTGGGGAAGGACTCGGTAAAGACGGTGTATTCCCCATACCGGGTGTCCTGCCATCCGTCAATGGCCAAAGCGCTGACCTTATCCAAGCTCTGGGACCCGCCCACCAGCATGAAGTTGACCAAGTAGTTGGCCACGGCGATGGTCTCGGGCTGTTTTTCCAGGGTGATGGCCCGGCCGGAGAGGTCGGTAAAGGAGATGGAGCCATCCTCCCGGGTGACGATCTCCCCTTCAGCTGCGGGCTCCCCTTGGGGGGAGCTTCCCTGGGAGCCAGAGGGGGTTTCCCCTGTCCCACAGCCGGAGAATACCGCCACGAGAAGGAGGGCGCCAAGGCAGAGTGCAATCCATTTTTTTATCATGTTGTTCCTTCCTTTCTATGGAAGCCATTGCGGCCTGGGAAGTGCCCCATTCCAATAAAAAAGGCCACAAAAGGCTCCCTTCTTGAGAGAATAAGCCCTTCATGGTCTTGTTTTTGCGTTCTTTCGATTTCTTGAGTCCGGCAGGCCGTAACGGTTGGTAAAGACAAAGCCCTTTGCGAAAATCCAGCCCCATTGTGGGACCCGCCGGCCCTTCTTGGGCCGGGTTTGTGTCAGCAGAGGGTGCGCAACAGTTCCACCGCTTCCCCAATCAGCTTGGCCATGGGGAGGGACTGGGTCCCAACGACGATGTTGTTGCATAAATTGACCGGAAGGAGCAGCTTCTTAGCCCCGCTTTGGCCCACGGCCACCGCCATGGATGGGGTGACTTCCCCCATCAAGGAATCCGCCGCCAGGATGCCGATGGGCCCGATGATCACATCCGCCGTCCGGCAGGCGACTATGGCCGGGTTTTCCCCGGTTGCCCCTGCGTCGGCCCCCGCTTTGAGCATGGCGGAGGTGGCGATGCTGTTGGTCCCGATGGCGGTGACCGCACAGGGGATTGCCCCCGCCTTGATCCGCTCGATGAGCATGGAACCCATCTTTCCGCCCTGTCCGTCCATGACGACTACCGTCATCCCCATTCCTCCTCTTCCGCTATGGCCCTATGGTAACACTTGGAGTCCACTCCAAGTCAAGAGGGATTCCTCTCTTTTTTATCCCGCTGCCACCAATGACAGTTATGGGTTTATTATAGCATTTTTGGGAAAACTTTACAAACCCTTTCTCCCCCTTCCTAAAGGGGGAAATCCTCCCCGCAGCCCGGGCTGTATACCTATTTTAAGGTGCCGGCTTAACCGAATCTTAACACGGCAGGGGACAAAACCAACACTGTACTCATGGCGCCTATGCTATAATAGTCGCTGGAAACGACTATTCGTGAAAAAGCCTTCTCAGGGCGAGGCCCTTCCCGGCACAAAGCGCCAACAGGCTTTTTCCAATTTGCGCGAGTTTTTAAAAAGTAATTACAGCCAGAAATCGGGAGGGGAGGTGCCTGCTGTGGAAGAAAAGCGCCCAGACCCACAGCTCTTCCTACGGGAGGAAATTCAGGGGGAAACCCCTGGCAAGGGCAAACTGAAAATCTTTTTTGGCTATGCTGCCGGCGTGGGGAAAACCTACGCCATGCTTCAAGCCGCCCATCGGGCCAAAAACGCAGGGGTAGACGTGGTGGCTGGATATATCGAACCTCACGCCCGACCCGAAACCATGGAACTGCTGGAGGGGCTGGAGCAGCTGCCCCTCCGGGAACTCTCTTACAAGGGGATCACCCTGCGGGAATTCGACTTGGATGGGGCCCTCCAACGACATCCCCGGCTGATTTTGGTGGATGAGCTTGCCCACACCAACGCCGAGGGCAGCCGCCATGTAAAGCGGTACCAGGATGTGGAGGAGCTTTTGCGGGCCGGCATCCACGTGTACACCACCGTCAACGTCCAGCACCTGGAAAGCCTCAACGACGTAGTTTCCTCCATCACCGGGGTCACCGTCTCCGAACGGATCCCTGACTCCCTCTTCGACGCCGCCGACCAGGTGGAACTGGTGGACATCGAGCCCGCTGAACTGTTGGAACGGCTGGAGGAAGGCAAAATCTACCGAGAGAAACAGGCCCGCCAAGCCCTGGATCACTTCTTTTCCCAGAAAAACTTGGCTGCCCTGCGGGAAATCGCCCTGCGACGCACCGCCGACCGGTTGGGCCGCTCCCCCGTTGCCCCTTTGGAGGGCCGTCCCAAAAGCAGTGAGCACATCCTGATCTGCCTGTCCAGCGCCCCCTCCAACGCCAAGGTGATCCGCACCGCAGCTCGGATGGCAGAGGCGTTCCACAGCCAATTCACCGCCTTGTACGTCAAGACCTCCGATACAGACCTGGAGGAGGATTCCAGCCGGCGGCTCCGGGCAAACGTCCGCCTAGCGGAGGAACTGGGGGCGCAGATCACCACCGTCTACGGCGACGACCCCGCTGTCCAGATCGCCGAATATGCCAGGGCGGGCGGCATTTCCAAAATCATTTTAGGCCGCAGCGTCCAGAAGCGGGGGCTGTTCCCCGGCAAAAAATCACTGGTGGATCAGCTCAGCGACCTGGCCCCAGACTTGGATGTCTACATCATCCCAGATCAGCAGCAAAAGCCAGTGCCCCGCAAATCCCCCGCCCATCCAGCACGGGAGCCCTTTTCGCCGCGGGATTTTCTCAAAATGCTGGGCATTCTAGGGATATGCACTGGGATGGGTTTTCTATTTGATTTTGTCGGATTCACCTCCGCCAACGTCATCATGGTGTACATTTTGGGGGTGCTGTGCGTCTCCATCTTCACCTCCGGCCGGATTTACAGCCTGTTGGCTTCCCTCCTTTCGGTGCTGATCTTCAACTTCTTCTTCACCTACCCCTACTTCACCCTGCTCAGCGACCCCGGCTACATCGCCACCTTTGGGGTGATGTTCCTAGTGGCCTTTCTCAGCAGTACCCTGACCATCCGGGTAAAGCGGCAGGCCGTCCAAAGCGCCTGGAAAGCCTACCGGACCCAGATCTTGCTGGAGACCAGCCAAAAGCTGCAAAAGGCCGAACAGCAGGAGGAAATCCTCTCGGTCACCGCCACCCAGCTGATCAAGCTGCTGGAGCGACCAGTACTCCTCTACCCTGCGGGAGAGGATTGGGATTTACATGAACCTATGGTCTTCCCTGTAAACCCCGGGGATTCCCTGGCCTCTTGCCTCACCCCCGCGGAGCAGGCGGTAGCCAAATGGGTCCTCATCAACAACAAGCACGCCGGCGCCACCACTGGGACCCTCCCCAGCGCCCAATGCCTATACATGGCGGTGCGGGGTTCCGGCCAAGTGCTGGCGGTGGCAGGCATCGCCATCGGGGAGAAAGCCCCGCCGGAATCCTTTGAAAAAAACCTGATGATTGCCATTCTGGACGAGTGCGGCCTGGCCTTGGAAAAGGACCGGATGAGCCGGGCCAAGCAGAAAATGGAAGAGGCTGCCAAACAGGAGGCTCTGCGGGCCAACCTGCTGCGGGCCATCTCCCACGACCTGCGCACCCCGCTCACCAGCATCAGCGGCAATGCCGGCATTCTGATGGAAAATGGCGGCGTCCTCACCGAGGGGAAAAAGCAGTCCCTCTACGCCTCCATCTATGACGACGCCATGTGGCTGGTCAACCTGGTGGAAAACCTCCTGTCGGTCACCCGGATTGAAAACGGCGCCATGGCCATTCAAAAGCAGCCGGAGCTTCTGGAGGAGGTCTTCCAAGAAGCCCTTGCCCACCTGGACCGCAAGGCGTCGGAACACACCATCTCGGTCCAGCTTCCCGACGACCTGCTCATGGCGGATATGGATGCCCGGCTCATTGTCCAGGTGGTCATCAACATTGTCAACAACGCCATCAAATACACCCCGCCCGGTTCCCACATCCAGCTGTCCGCCCGCCGCCAAGGAGACAACATTCTGGTGGAGGTCGCTGACGACGGCCCCGGCATCCCCGATGAGGCCAAAGCCAAACTCTTTGAGATGTTCTATACGGCGGGCAACGACCGGGGCGACAGCCGCCGGGGGATGGGCTTGGGCCTTTCCCTATGCAAATCCATTATCCATGCCCACGGCGGGGAAATCCACGTCCGGGACAACCTGCCAAAGGGCTGCCGTTTTACCTTTACCCTGCATTCATCGGAGGTGAATCCACATGAATAAACCGCAAATCCTGGTGGTGGAGGACGACGTGGCCGTCGGCAACCTGATCGCCACCACCTTAGAAACCCAAAACTACCAATTCCACCGGGCCAAAACCGGGGCCGGGGCGGTGCTGGACGCCGTCTCCTACCGCCCAGACGTCATGCTCCTGGATCTGGGCCTACCCGATATAGACGGGGTGGACATCATCCGCAAAGTGCGCTCTTGGAGCAACATGCCCATCATTGTCATCTCCGCCCGCAACGAGGACAGCGACAAAGTCCTCGCCTTGGACGCTGGGGCGGATGACTACCTGACCAAGCCCTTCTCGGTGGATGAATTGCTGGCCCGGCTGCGGGTCGCCCTGCGCCGGGTGCGGTACGACAGCGGGAAGGTAGATGCACAGAGTTCGGTATATGAAAATGGAGAACTGAAAATCGATTACGCCGCCGGCTGCGTCTACCGGGGCGGTCAGGAAATCCACCTGACTCCCATCGAGTACAAGCTCCTTTGCCTGCTGTGCAAAAACACCGGCAAGGTGTTGACCCACAATTATATTTTAAACGAAGTGTGGGGCAGCCCGACATTGTCCGACACCCCATCCCTGCGGGTGTTCATGGCGACCTTGCGCAAAAAGATCGAGCCAGACCCCAGCCATCCCCAATACATTCAAACCCACATCGGGGTCGGCTACCGGATGATCCGCCAGCAAGGGGAGGATTTGTAGTCCCTGCACCACAAAAAAAGAGAAGGGGGAACGTTGTTCCCCCTTCTCTTTTTCTGCAAATACATACCCGCTAGGCTGCGCGGGGAAGACTTCGCTCCCCTTACTGGATAAACCCGATGGCCACAATCCCCAGGAAGAGGGACAAGGTGGAAAAAAAGGTGGTCAGGATGGTGATCTCGCTGGTGAGGGCGGCGTCGCTCTTCATGCTCTTGGCCATGGCGAAGCCGGACACCGCCGAGGGCGCGCCATACAGGATGAGCAACAGGCCCAGTTCTGCGCCCCGGAAACCGACTAGCGCACCCAAGGCCACCATGACGCCGGGCAGCACCACCAGCCGCAGGAAGGTCACCGCGCCGGAGACCTTTAAATTCTTGGCCGCCGCCTTGAAATCCAGCTGGGCGCCCAAGGTCAAAAGGGCCATAGGGGTGGCAGTGGCGCCGATGTTGACGATGGATTTCTCCAGGAAAACCGGCAGCTTGATCCCGGTGATCACAAACGCTGCCGCAATGGCCAAGGCGATAATCAACGGGTTTTTGGCGATGCTTTTGAGGATCTTCTTCAGGCTGACCCCTTCCACCCCGGAATCCTCCGGCGCGAAGATGGTGAAGATGATCACCGCGCCCACATTGAAAAGGGCGACCGCAAAGGGCAGTACCGCCAAGGCGTTGGCAGTGCCCTCTGCACCGAACATGCTCTCCATGATGGGCAGGCCGATAAACACAAAGTTGCTGCGGTAAATGCCGTGGGCAACGGCGCCAATCCGCGCCTTGGAGCTCCCTTTCATCACCATGGGAGTCAGCACAATACACCCAACGAGGATGGCCACCATGCCGCCCAGAGAGAAGAGAACCAGCCTGGTGTTGAAATTGTCCAGCACTTTGGAGGTGTACAGCTCCTTAAACAACAGAATGGGCAGCAGCACCTTAAAGCAGAGGCCCGACCCCACATCCACAAAATGCTGGTCAATGACCTTCACCCGCATCAATACATAACCCAGCGCACCCACCATAAACAGGGGCATGATGGTGTTAAAACTTAAAATCACCTGTTCCAATCGTTGTACCCTCCTTCAAAAATACCCGGCGCACTGGGCGCGCTCTTTCAGGCTCACATTACCCAATTATTGTAGCACTCCCGGCGGCAGAACACAATGAAAAAGGTGCCGTTTTATTTTTTGAGGGAACCCTCTCCACTGCAAATTGACAGATGGATTTTCCAGACCTGGGCATTTTGTGTTATAATAGCAAATAAATAAGCCCGCCTTTGTAAAACAGCTGAAGCTTGTGAAAAACCTTTCTCTAAAAATCCCCGGCGGGCAATGCGGTTCTTCACGCCTTATTGTATTTTTATGCCCCATCCCGCTGTGGGGAAATCCCCACCCGATTCCACCTGAGTGAGGAGGAGTTTTATGAAACCAATTGGCCCTATGCGGTCTATCAAAACGGTGGGGGATATCCGCCGTTTGTCTCCGGAACAGCTGCAGCAGCTGCAATACCAGCGCCTGCACAAACTGGTGGACTACGCCCGCCGCAACTCCCCCTATTGGCAGGAATTGCTCCAGGACCTGCCAGAGGGGTTCACCCTAGCCGACCTGCCTATCACCCGTAAGGGGGACCTAGCCCAGCAATTTGAACGGTGTATAACCGACCCCAAGGTCACCTTGGCTGGCCTCCAGGAATTTATGCAGTCGCCGGAAAACATCGGCAAGATGTTCCTGGGGAAATACCTGCCGGTGACCACCTCGGGAACCACCAGCAGGCCGGCCTTATTGCTCCTGGACGAAAATGCCCTCTCCTTCCTCACCGCTTTGGGGGTCAAACGGCTGGATATCTCCAAGGAGGCCCTGCGCAAGGCGTTGAAAAACGGGGGCCGCACCGCTGGCATCCAATCCACCAGCGGGTTTTATTCCTCCAACTGCCTCATCCGGCTGCGGCAGCTGCGCCATCCCCTCCAATCCGGGCGGTTCCGCATCGTCCCCGCCGCCCTTTCCCCTTGGGAGCAAGCCGCTATGTTGAACCGGTACAAGCCCTCCAACATCAGTGCCCATCCCTCTTTGCTGTGGCGGCTGATCAACGCCTCCCGGGACACCCTGTCCTGCCGGCCCGCCATGGTAGTCACCAGTGGGGAAACCCTGTTCCCCCATCAGCGCCAAGCCATTGAGGCGGCTTTTCCCGGGTGCCAGCTGCTGTCCAATTACGTCTCGGCAGAGGGCGGCTTGATTGCCACTCAATGCGCGACGGGGAATTACCACCTCAACAGCGACTGCGTCATCCTGGAACCGGTCAACCGGGATTTGACCCCCACCCCGCCCGGGGAACTCTCCTGGGGGGTGCTGGTCACCAACCTTTCCAACTTCATCCAGCCGGTGATCCGCTATCTGCTGGAGGACCGAGTGCGGTTCCTCCCTGAGAGTTGCAGCTGCGGCAACATCCTTCCACCCTTCCAGCTGGAGGGCCGGGCGGATGAGACCCTTCTCCTCCCCAGCCACGGCGGGATTGTTGAGATCCTTCCCAGGGAGATTGTGGAGGTCTTTGCCTCCCTTCCCAGCGTGGAGGAATTCCAGCTGGTGCAGACCGGGGGGCGGGAACTAGACCTGCGCCTTGCCCTGCGGGAGGGGGTAGACCCCGCCCAAGGCCTTTTGGAGGCCCAAGCCCGGTTAGCAGACTTCCTGCGGGGGAGAGGTGTCCGCGTTGAAATTCACCTCTCCTCCCACCGTCCGGCACCCCTGCCCCATGGCGGCAAGTTCCAACCGGTCTGCCGGGAGTGGACAAAAACCATTTTTGAAAGGGAGGAACCTTCATGTGTGACACAATATTAGAAACCCCCCGCCTTTTGCTGCGCCGCTGGAGGCCGGAGGACCTGGCCCCCTTTGCCCGGATGAATGCAGACCCGGTAGTGATGGAGTATTTCGTCTCCCCCTACACCGAGGAACGAACCCAGGAGTTTTACCAAAAAATCCAAAAGGAGTTTGCGGAATACGGCTACGGCCTGTACGCTGCCCAGGAGAAAGCCTCCAATCTGTTTATGGGCTTCATCGGCTTCCACTGGGCCCGTTTGGATGCGGATTTTTGCCCTTGCGTGGAGATCGGCTGGCGGCTGGACCACCCCTTCTGGGGAAAGGGCTACGCCACAGAGGGGGCCAAAGCCTGTTTGGACTACGGCTTCCGGGAGCTGGCCCTGCCAAAGGTGTGCAGCTACACCACCCACCGCAACCTGCGTTCCCAGCGGGTGATGGAGAAAATCGGGCTGAAACGGGGAACGGAGTTTTTGGACACCTCCATTCCCGCAGGCCATCCCCACAACCCCCTCATCTACTACCATCTGAGCCGGGAGGAGTACCTCTCCCGCTGATATTTCTATATAAGGAAGCGCCGGGCCCCATA
>NZ_CABRJC010000011.1:0-69140 GCF_902471145.1 uncultured Merdimmobilis sp. | reverse complement strand
CATGATGCGGAGGGCAGGGCCCTCGGGACAAAATGTCTCGAAGTGGTTACTTGTCCTGCTCCATCTTTTTCGGAGCCTTCGCCAGTTCGGGCGGTTGTTTCTCTTTCCACTCGTCCAGCAAAGTCATGATCTGCTCCTTCATTTTGGCGGGAGTGGCCTCCTTGCCAAAATACTTTTCCAGTTCAGCGGTAGAAATAATCACGCCTCGATCCTCCTTTTTCTTTTCTGATAAGATGCCGTCAATGACATCACCATTGAGTTTCCCGTCCTTGTCCAGCTCCCGGAGCTTTTTCGCCTGGGCCAGAGAGGGGGATGCCTGTTCTCCGTCAATGGAAACAGCGATCAGCCGCTGGTTTTTGGGGCGGATATAGGAAATCTCCACAGCGGGCATAAAGCCCATTTTTTTATCGTCCACCTTGTCCAGCAGTTCCGGCACAAGGGAGTTCAGCCGCAGATAACGCATGACCTTTTTATAGTTCATGTCGTGCGCCTCGCCCACGATCTCAACGGAGCGTTTTCCAATATCGCCCTCGGCCACATTTTTCAGCCGCCCGCCCTGGTGCTTGATGTCCTCCACTTCCAGCTCCAGCAGGGCGGCCAGTTCGCTGGGGAGCGTCTGATCCCTCTGCTTGTTGCTGTCCTTCATGGCCTGTACCGCCTCGTGGTCAGTCATTTCCCGGACGATAAAGGGCATTTCCTCCAGCCCGGCCAGCTCACAACCATGATGGCGGCGATGGCCCGCCACGATCTCATAACCGTTGCCATCCTTTTCCGGGCGGGCAAGACCGGGAACCATTACGCCGTTTGCCTTGATGGACGCTACCGTTTCCTGCATTTTGGCATCGTCCCGCACCTTAAACGGGTGGGGGCGGAATGTGTGGAACGGATGCATTTCGGAAAGCTTCAGATAGACCAGCTTTCCTTCCTCCACAGGACGGGGCGGAGCGGCTGGCTCAGGCGGAGCCTGTTCTGGGGCCGGGGCCGCATTTTCGGGTGGGGCCTTTTCGGGTTCCGGGGCAGCTTTAACCTCCGCAGCCTTTTTCCCACTTCGGGACAATTTGTCTCGCTTAGTCGGCGTGGCCTCGCCGGGGGCCGCTTTATCCGCCTTGGGTGGGCGGCCCTTGCGGGGCTTCGCCGCCTCCTTGCCAGCAGGCTCCGCTTTTTCCTCTTTTGGAGGACGGCCCCGACGGGCCTTTTTCGGTTTGACATCCCCAGCGGCGGGAGGTTCCTCCTGCGTTTTCTCCTCCGGCTCTTTTGCCGCCTCCTCTTTTTCTACCTCGGCCCGGGCTGTCTGCCGCTTTTCATTCATCAGCTCATTGATTTTGTCAAAGGACACCACCACATCACCGGGCTCGGGCTGGGCAGGCCCCTCCTGCTGGGGTGTGGGAGCGGCAGTCTGTTCGGGAGCCGGAGCCTGGGGCTCGTCAGCCGCAACAGGAGCGGGAGCCTTCGGGAGCTTCTCCTCACCGGGGCCTGTGTTCAATTTTTCATCTGCCATTCACTATCCTCCTTTTCGTGAAAGTTGCACAATTTTGCGGGTTAAATTTCTGTAATTATTTTTCCGCCTCCTTCCGGTCTATCCACGCAAAAAAGCCGCCCGATTTGAACGCCGGACGGCTTTTGGTGTAATGTGATAGATCAAATATTATTTTTTGTGGTTCGTAGGCTCCGAAAAGCCTTGTATTTACAGCGTTCCTAATAGGAAACAATCATAGGTCTTTTGATGGTCCACGCGTTGTAATTCTTTTTCCGTTGTACCAAAGGGCGGAGCCTTCGACTATCGAAGGCTCCGCCCTTTTTATAACTTTTCTACAATCGGAAACATTTCGTCTAGGCGATTTGACGCCAGTCCACCCAACTAGGCCCGCACCCACCCAAACAACCGAAAACAGAACTCCCTCCATATCGCTTGCCTGCCGGTTTTACACAGGGGGATTTTCCTGGGGAGGGGGGAGGATCACCTCTGCCCTGCCCGCCTGGGAGTTCTCTGGCGAGACATACAGGGAGGGAATGACAAACCCAGCCTGATCCAGTGCCCTTTTTATGGCGAGGCGCAGCCCTCGTTCCAGCGCCCAGAACTGCATGGGTTTTGCCCGGCACATCACCCCGATCTCCACTCCTAGGTTGGTAAATCCGGTGATTCCCCGAACCGCAGGGGGTTCCGCAACCAATTCTTCATGGTCGCTGGCAAATTGGGTGATGGCCTCCTGGATGCAGTCCATCGCCTGCTGGGCGTCGTCTTCATATCGGATGAGGACGGTCACCAAAGCTAGGCAATTCCCCCTGGAGTAGTTAATCACCCGGTTGATGGTTCCGTTGGGGATGATGATCTGCTCCCCGCGGAAGGTGCGCAGATAGGTCACCCGCATAGCAGTGGCCTCCACCGTCCCCTCCACCGTGTCCAGCTTGATGTAATCCCCAACGGAGAATTGGTTTTCAAACATCATAAAGAAGCCCGTTGCCACATCCTTCACCAGGCTTTGGGCGCCAATGCCGATGGCAAGGCTTCCGACGCCGGCGGTGACCAGCAGGTTTCCCATATAATCCCCTACGCCCAGCTGCCCCAACACCAGCAAGAACGCCACAAAATAAACGGTATACCGGGCCACGCTGCGCACCAAGGTCATCATGGTGTCCACCCGGCGGCCCTGCTGCTCGCTTCGGTGGTACCTCTTGCTGTCAATCACCCGCTTGGTCTGGCGGGAAATCAGGTTGAGAACCACCCGCGCCAAAAAGAGAATTAACAGAATGAGGAACGCCTTCCACAAAAGCGTCCCCAAATTGTCCCCCAAATACAGCAGAAGATCATCCAAATGGGCTTTAAACTGCTCGCCGACGTTTACAGCTGACAGCTGCATACCATACCCCTCCTTTCCCACACAGCTAGACTTAGATGAGTCCTAGCCGACGGTGTGTTCCAACCATATTTTAATCCCGGTCAGGATGAGGATCACCCCGCCGAAAATCTCTGCCCGCTCCTTGAGGAGCCCGCCGAACTGGCGGCCGATAAAAAAGCCCGCTAGGCAGCACCAAAAGGTAACCGCCCCAATGGCCAGCGCCGCCGGAAGGATTTCCACCTCCAGCATGGCAAACCCAATCCCCACTGCCAAAGCGTCAATGCTGGTGGCAACCGCCTGGAGAAGAAGTGTCCCCCAGCGGAACACCCGCGGATGGCTCACCTGGGGATTGCGCAGTTCCGCAATCCCCTCCCTCACCATTTTGCCGCCGATGCCTCCCAGCAACAGCAGCGCCATCCAGTGATCCAGCTGTTTGGCTGGCTGGGAAAACCCCTGCCCAAGCAAAAAGCCCAGAACTGGCATCATCCCTTGGAAGAGGCCGAAGGCCCCCGCGGTATACAGGCCATGGCGTCCCCTGCTCCCCTTGAGGCAGAGCCCATTGGTGACCGAAACGGCAAAGGCGTCCATGGAGAGGCCAAGCGCCGTCAAAAACAACAACAGCAATCCCAACGATTGTTCCACACCTTCCCGATGATATTCCCCGATGAAGATTCCTCCCTCGGCTTTTTTCATGTATATGTGGAACGGTTAAGATCTAGGTTTCCCCTTAGAGCCCCCCGGGGAAAAGATTTTCCCCATCCCGCACAGAGAGTTGCCTCTGCTATAGGGCCCTAAAGCCTTAAAACAAGTGGAATAGCCCTGTGAAAATCGGCCTATCCTCTTTTTAAACCTGGATGGGATCCATGGCTCGCCTCGGGTCACCTCCGCAGGGATGTCCCAAACCTGTGGCAGTAAACCAAGGATTTCTTCCCCAAGGATCGCCTTGCGGCAATAATGCCTCAAAGCCTGCACAGACCGGAAACATTCCGATGCCGCTTTGCGGCGGGAGGGCGGCCCCTCAAAATTGCGTGCCACTGTGTGGCAGGAAGCAATTTTGTGCATGTTACAAGCGGCGCTTGTAACAATGGAGAGAGAATTTCTTCCCCAATGATCGCTTTGCGATCATTGTACCACAAAACCGGAGTCGCTGTCGAATGATTTTCTCATAGATTGTTTTCTTTTCCCCGGTGGAAAGGATACGACTTGTTCATAGTTTCTTCATCAATTTTGGACCAATTTATTGTACAATAAATGCATTCCTCACCTTGAAATTTTGGTATTCCTGGCCCTTTTGGGCCTGTTGGGAGTTTTCTATTTGTTTGGATACATCAAACCCTTTCAGCCCGAACTGAAGATTGCAGAGTTTGACACCTACAAAGCCGTTTACTGCGGTTTGTGCAAACAGCTGGGTCGTTCGTTTGGGCCTTTTTCCCGCTTGACCCTTAGTTACGACTTCACCTTTTTGGCCATGCTTGGCATGGGCCTTACAGAGGACGAGCCCTCTTGGTCCCGCCAGCGGTGTTTTGTGAACCCCCTGAAGAAAAAAGCCTGCTTCTTCCCCTGCGGCGGCCTTTCTTTTGCCGCCGACGCGGCGATGATTATGTTCTACCACAAGGTGCGGGACAATATGGCGGACGATGGCCTCAAAGGCCGCATCCTAGGCTATCTTGTCCTTCCGTTTGTGGGGCGCGCACGCAAAAAAGCGATGGTAAACCACCCGGAAGTGGACACAATACTGGGGGAAACCATGGCGCGGCAACAGGCTTTGGAGGCGGCAGGCTGTTCTTCGGTGGACGAGGCCAGTGAACCAACCGCCATTTTTTTAGCCCGCCTTTTTGAGATGCAGGGGCCAGATGAGCTTTCCCGCCGGGTGCTGTACCGGCTGGGGTACCTTATGGGCCGGTATGTCTATCTTTGCGACGCGTTGGACGACATCGAATCCGATTTAAAAAAGCATCGCTACAACCCCTTCATCCTGGCAGAGGGGCTGACTGCTGGGGATGAGGAAAAAACCGCTGCTGTCCGGCGCCAGGCGGTGGGTTCCTTATACCTCACCATCGCCGAGGCATGCAAAGCCATCGATCTATTGGAATTTACCCGGTTTGGTCCCATTTTATCCAATGTGGTCCACCTGGGGATGAAAAACAGCGTCAACCAAATTATTATGAAACGGAGGCAGAAGGATGAGTGATCCCTATAAGGTACTAGGGGTATCCCCCACCGCCAGCGACGCAGAGATTAAAGCCGCTTACCGGGACCTGGCCAAAAAATATCATCCCGACGCCTATGTCAACAACCCTCTGGCCGACCTGGCCGCAGAAAAAATGCAGGAGATCAACGCCGCCTACGATGAAATCCAGCGGCAGCGCAAATCCGGCGGAGGTTCCTACAGCGGTTCCTCCCAGTTCAGCGATGTGCGAAGCCTTCTCAACGCCGGCCGCATCACCGATGCGGAGGAGATCTTGGACGGTATCCCCGCTGCCAGCCGGGACGCCGAGTGGTATTATCTCAAGGGCCGTGCCTTTTACGCCAGGGGCTGGCTCAACGAGGCGATGAATTACTTCATGCGGGCCAACCAGCTGAACCCTTCCAACCAAGAGTATCGGGATGCCCTCAATCGGATGGCCTATCAGCGGCAAAGCGGCAACCCTTATTATGGGGGTGGGTACCACACCACTACCACCCATGTGGCGGGTTGTGATCTGTGTGACGTCTGCGCCTCTCTATACTGCGCTGACTGCTGCTGTGAATGTGCAGGCTGCGACTTATGCCGGTGTTTTTAACCCAATTTTTTGACGGCACGGGGGCCTAGCGGCCCCTGTCTTTTCGTTTTAGGAAGGAGGGATACTCGTGAAAAAAAGCACCCAAGTAGCAGTGGGGGGATTGGCATCCGCCCTCTGCCTCCTGTTGATGTTCCTCACCGGGATGATCCCCTTCACCACCTATGCCCTGCCCGCTATGGCCGGCATCGTGCTGATTGCCGTGGTCATTGAGAACGGTACCCAAACGGCGGCCTTGGTGTATGTCAGCGTTTCCCTCCTCTCCCTGTTCCTCTCCCCAGACAAGGAGGCCGCGCTGATGTTCCTGTGTTTTTTCGGCTACTACCCGGTGATTAAGGCCAAACTGGAGCAGATCCGCCCCAAATTGTTGGAACTCCTCGCCAAATACGGCATCTTCAACCTGGCCATAATCGCCACCTATTGGGTGATTATCTATGTTTTGGGCCTGCCGGACATCCTGGAGGAGCTGGGCGAACTTGGCAAGTACTCCATCGCCATCCTTTTGGGGATGGGCAACCTGGTCTTCTTCCTCTACGACCGGGCGCTGACCAATTTGGTCACCTTCTATGTCCGTTGGTTCCGGGTTAAGGTTCTGCGGAAGATTTGACCTTTCTCTCCCGCCCAAGCCTCCACTGCTGTGGAGGCTTTTTTGCTGTCACAGCAAAGGGGCATCACCTCAGCTGCCGCTATGGAGAACCGGACACTCCATTTCAGCGCAAAAAGAAGGCATCCACCACTGTGGATGCCTTCTTTCCTTAATAGCGCAGTTTGGGGATGTTTTGGTCGCTGGCAAAGTTCATGAAGCTGTACAGGAGAAGGATGTCGTCATAGTCATTCTCCGCCAACAGATCGCTCATCTTGCCGGCCATCGCCCGCAGGTCCACCACCTGCACCTCATCATAGTTGTACAGCAGGTAGGGCACAAAGCTGTTGCCATAGGAATCTTTAATGACCAGGATGCGGCTCCCATCCCCGGGGCCGGCGCTGCTCTTTATCACCGTCAAGCCGTTGTTTCCCCGGAGGAAGGCGCCATATTTATCCCGCTCCTCGAATTTTTGCAGGTCGTGGAGGCCGTCCACCTCTTCCCCATCAATAGTCACCTGCTCCACCGCCGGATCAAACCATTCAATCACGTCCGGGACAGTGTTAAATAGCTTGGCCTTGCTGTAGTAGGTTCCATAGAAATCAGCAACCTGATGCTTGGGAAGGCTCTCATACTCCACTGGGGTCTTTCCCTCGACGCTCTCCAAATAGGAGAGATAGCCCAGGTATGCCCCATAGCAGGTCCAGTGGTGGTCTGTTTTATAGTAGATGGAGTCCTCTTTGTGGGCGGTGAGCAGGGCTGTGGGATCTACAGCTGTCAGGTTGGGGGCAGCGGCCCCGGCAAACAGCTCCTCCATACGGGCGTACTGATCCAGGTTGCCAAGGCCGGTGGGGAGTTTCTCCGATAGCACCATGTAGGAACTGGGGACGATCATCAGAGAGATATGCCGGTCTGGGTATTTCTCGGCAAATTCCTTTACATAGCGGATGTTGTCGGAGAACCGCTTCTCATCCAAGGTGCGGTACTTCTCAAACATATAGTGGTCGGCGCCGTAGACAATGCCGTTGTTCTCAATTTTTCCGATGGCCGATTCCGCCATGGATTTTATGGTGATCCAGCTGTCCCGGTTGAAGAATTGGTCGTTGATATACTCCTCATATTTCTGGGTGTAGGTGTTGTTGAGGAGGGTCTTGACGGTGAACTTGGGCTTCTGTTGAAGGTACCGGTTCTCCATCTCAGAGAATTCCCGGTTGGTCTGGGTCAAGTCCATGGCGGTGCAGCCCAGGATGAACAGGGCAAACAGCAGCACCAGCGGATAGCGAAGTATCTCTTTCATCGGTTGTCACCCTCCTTAAAACCGGAAATAGAGGAATGGGTTGTAGGATGCATCCACCAGATAGGCAACCGACAGCACCAAAATCAGCCCGAAGAACGGGATGGAGAACCACAGGTTGTTCTCCCATTTTTGATACAGCGGTTTGAGGCACGGGGTGGCCAAAACCATGGCCACCAAGAAGGTGATCCCGTAGTTGCGCAGGTAGTAGATCCAGTCGGAGCCCCCCTGGAAGGCAAACATCTGGGAGAGGTACTGCCCCACCAAGGAAAGGTCGGTGATGGCAAACAGCACCCAGCTGATGGATAGTGCGATGGCCAGATACACATGGCACACCACTTTGCTGCTGTTGAGACGGGTGAGGAACCAGCGCTTCTCAATCACCAAGAGGACAAAGAAATACAGCCCCCAGAGGATGAAATTCCAGTTGGCCCCGTGCCAGAAGCCGGTGGCAGCCCACACGACAAACAAGTTGAAATAGGTGCGTGCCGGGCCCCTGCGGCTGCCGCCCAGAGGGAAGTAGAGGTATTCCCGGAACCAGGAACCCAACGTCATATGCCAGCGCCGCCAAAACTCGGTGATGCTTTTGGAGATATAGGGGAAATCAAAGTTTTTGGGGAAGTCAAACCCCAGCATCCGCCCCAGCCCAATGGCCATTAGGGAATACCCGGAAAAGTCAAAGTAAATTTGCAGGGCATAGGCGAGGATTCCAATCCACGCCAAGGGGGTGGAAATCCCGGAAAAGCCCATCCCCTCCAGTTCGGTCCAGAGCATGCCGATGCTGTTGGCGATGAGAACCTTGCTGCCAAGGCCCAGGATAAAATACTTGATGCCGTCCTCGATCTGGACCAGATCCATCCGCCGCTCCTTCAGCTCCCGGTTTATATCGGTGTATTTGACGATGGGGCCGGCGATCAGCTGTGGGAACAGCACTACAAAAGCGCCGAAGTCGATGATGTTGGTCTCCGCCTTCACCTTGCCCCGGTACACATCGATGGTGTAGCTCATGGTCTGGAAGGTGTAAAAGCTAATACCCAAAGGCAACCGCAGGGAAATCCCCCGCAGGGAGAGGCCAAACAGCGCGTTGAGATTCTCCACAAAGAAGTTGGTGTATTTGAAGAAACCAAGCATACCCAGATTGAACACCACCGAGAGGATGAGGAACACCCGGCAGAGCTTGGGGTTGTCCCGGTGGGACTCAATCCCCCGGGAGCAAAAATAATCCACCAGGATGGAGGCGATCATAATGGGGAAATACCGCGCCTCCCCCCAGGAGTAGAAGATCAGGCTCAAAATAAGTAACACACCGTTTTTAAACCGCCGCGGCGTAATATAGTAGACCAAGAACGCCGCCGGCAAAAAACGGAATAAAAACAAAATGCTAGAAAAAACCATCGGTTGCCTCCCTGCGCCTATTGGGCCAGTTGTTAAAGTCAATGATGCATATGCACCTATATGAATCTGCCTGAAAAAGCAACCACAAAGCCAGCCCGGCGAAAGGGCCGGGCCGGCTGGGTGGTTCTTAGGAAATCAATAGATGGAATTACCGAAACAGATTGGCGATGGCATCCACCGCTTTTTTGGCTTCGTTTTTGGCGAATTCCAAAGCGCTCTCCTCATCTTCCGAAACATCGTCTGCTTTGCCCAGCATGGTGAAAAACACGTAGTCGTCATACCGGGTCACGGCGCTGGACTGAATCTTTGCCATGTTGGAAGGATACTGTGTGGTGTCCTCCAGCAGCTTGTCCCGATAGGCGTTCAGCTGCTTCTCCACATCAGCTCCTTTGCCATCCTTGGCTTTGATGGCGATAAACTGGTCCACATGGGCGCTCATCATAGGGCCTTCGCCGATGAACTCCTCCACATCGTCCGGGTTGACACCGTAGACTTCCGACAGGGCTTCTTTCTCAATGGCCTGTGAGGGGATATAATCCTCGCCATAGGCTTCCCGGACCGCCTTATGGGCGGCGGCCAGCCGTTCAGAAGCGGTCAATTCCGAGGAGCTGGACATGCTGCTGGAAGAACTGGACATGCTGGATGAGCTGGAATTGTCATCTCTGCCAAAACAACCGGTGGTAACCGAGGCGATCAGCATCGCCGCAAAGATGATAGCTGTAACTTTTTTCATAGAAAATCATTCCCTCTTTTCATCAAATGGTATTCCGCGGGCATACTATCTGTGTCGATCCGCTGCCACGCGGATATGCTATCAGTGGCAAATTTTTCTTTCTTTATTGCATCACTTCTAGTTTTGACGGGAAGAGCAGAATTATTCTAGGAAAAGCAAGATCAATACCGGTTTGCATCCTGTCCCGCAAGGGGGTTGACCATGGCCGACTGCTGGATGGCGAGGGCATCATCCATGCTGCTGCGGGCAGTGCGGCTGATCTGATTCCAGGTGACCGCGATTCCCAAGGCAACAAACAGCAGCGAAGAAACCATATCCCCCATCAAAAGCCTTTGGACCTCGCCGTTGGTGAGCATGACGCCCAGGTATTTCAAGGGGATCTCATTGGCCACCATGGATATGGCCAGATTCATGATGTCGGTCGCCACCCCGAAGACAACAGAGAGGACACAGGTCAGCGGCAGAACAATTCCATCCATTTTGCCCCGGGCCAGCCGGTATCCGTGATAGACCCCCAACGGAATGAGGAAGTACAGAAGCGAATAGGCCGTCTCGGTGAACCAAATGACTGCCACTGCTGGGATTGTGGCCAACAAGCCGCCTATAATCGCTCCCAACAACCCGGTGAGGTAGCTTCCCGACTCCTGGTTTTGGGCCATCTTTTGCCCTGCAGCCTGGGCAATTCCCTCCAGGCATCCCTGGTGGATAGGCTGATAGGACCCATCGAAAGCGGCCAGCATTTCGCAGTCCTCACGGTGGCAGATGGGGCAGGTTTTCTGCGGGGAAATCCCGCGTCGGTGCAGCACCGCGGGAAGAACCGACAACAGGTCGTCCAAACCCTCTTCCACTTTCTTCGCCTTGCCCCAAGGATTGCCCACCAAAGCGGTCAGCCGCCCATTATGAAGGCTTACGGTGGCCTTCACCTGTAGCTCCCCCCGGATCTCCTTCACAATCTCCTTAGAGCTGGTTTTATCCAGGCCCTCGCCGCCCTCTTCCAAAGATACGACGACCTGGAGATTGGCGTCCTGCACCAGCTGCACCTGGACAGGGTAGTTACCCACCACACCATAGGCTATGTTGTTGACTACCCGCAATCCCCGCTGTTCTGCGCATGCGGCAAAGTCGGCCTTCTTCATGTATTCGCCCTCCTCAAAAAATCAACAAATTATTTGCCTGCCAAGACAGGAAAAAAGCGGAAGAACGATTTGGTTCTTCCGCTTTTGAGTTTTGGGGAATTAGTCCTCCACAACCTCTTCGGTTTCAGCGGACTCTTCATCCAGCAGAGCGCGGATGGACAAGCTGATGCGTTTTCTGTCAAAGTCCAGCTCGGTGATCTTAACATCAACTTCCTGGCCAACAGACAGGACATCAGAAGGTTTGGCGATTCTCTCGCGGGCGATCTGGCTGATGTGGATCAAACCGTCCACACCGGGAATGATCTGGGCGAAGGCGCCGAAAGTGGTCAGGGAGACGATTTTCACTTTGACCACGTCGCCGACATTGTAATCCCGCTTCATGATCTCCCAGGGATTGTCCTCGTTTTTCTTGTAGCCCAAGGAAATCTTCTTCTTCTCGGTGTCAATATCCTTTACATACACTTCCAGCATGTCGCCCACTTTGACAACCTGGGAAGGATGTTTGATCTTGCTCCAGCTCAGCTCGGAGATGTGGACCATGCCGTCCACGCCGCCCAAATCGATGAATGCGCCGTAATCGGTCAAGGATTTGACAACGCCGTTGTACTTCTTGCCGATCTCTACTTCGCTCCAGAACTGATCCTCCAGAACTTTTCTCTGCTCCTTGAGGACAGCCTTGATAGAGGCGACAGCGCGGCGGCGCTGGCGGTTGACTTCCAGGATTTTAAACTCAACCTCTTTTTTGAGCAGGTCTTCCAGGTTGTCGGCGCGGCTCATGGTTGCCTGGGAAGCGGGGATGAACACCTTCACCCCGTTTGTCAGGGCAAGGACACCGCCCTTGACCACCTCAGTGACAACGCCGGACAGGGTGGCGCCGGACTCAGCGGCATCGCAGACAGCTTCAAAGCCGGCGATGGCATCCAGGCGCTTCTTGGAGAGCATCAAGGTGCCCTCCACATCATTGACCCGCAGGACGATCAGGTCCAGCTTGTCCCCAACCTTGACCAGATCCTCAGTTTTAGCAGAGGGATCGTCGGTCAGCTCGGACAGAGGGACATAGCCGGCGTGTTTGGTGCCGATGTCAACCGAAATTTCATTGGGCGCAATGCCGGTGACAACTGCGGTTACCTTCTCCCCTGTATATGTACTTTTAAAGGACTGGTTGAGCATTTCCTCAAAGCTCAGCTCTTCTTCCTGGATCTGATTGTTCTCGTTCAGAATCTCACTCATTGTTTTTCGTACCTCCTTAATTATGCCAGCCGGAGTGGAAGCTCCGGCCGTAACGCCAATCCGATGCACGCCGTTCAAATCAAGGCCAGCCAATTCCGCCGAAGTCTCGATCAGGATGGTGCGGCAGTAGCTGCTGCAAATGTCCCTGAGTTTGGCCGTGTTTGAACTGTGCCGCCCTCCGACCACCACCATGAGGTCGGATTCCTTTGCCAGCTGCTCTGCCTCTTTTTGGCGCAACGCTGTAGCATTACATATTGTATCAAATATTACGGGATTTGTACACACCTTTTTTATGGAATTCACGCATTTTTTCCATTCTTTTGTATGAAAGGTGGTTTGGGCCACCAAGGCATAGACAAATTGATCAAAACTGCCTTCCTGTATCAAGCATTTTTCCAGTTCTGATGCGTCTTTGACAATCCGGTGCCACCCAGGGCAGTGGCCGGCAATACCCTGTACTTCCGGGTGGTTTTTATCCCCGGCGATGAGTACCCGATGGCCCTTTTGGGCCTCCTGTGCCACAATGTTATGGATCTTCGCCACAAAGGGACAAGTTGCGTCCTCATAGGGGATTCCCCGGGAAATGAGGGCGTCGTACACCGCCCCCGGCACCCCGTGGGAGCGGATTACCAAAGTGTACCCGGGAGGGCAGTCCTCTGGGCGGTCCACCGTCAAAACGCCCTGTTGCTCCAGATCCCCCACCAGCTGGGGGTTGTGGATAATGGGCCCCAAGGTGGCCACCGGTCTGCCCGCTTCCACGTCTTTGAGAACCAGGTTGACCGCCCGGTCCACCCCAAAGCAGAACCCAGCGCTTTTTGCCACTTTAATCATGGCTTTCCTCCAATCCCATCAAACCCAGTATGGTTCCCCACACCTTCTTGGTGGCGGTTTTGATCTCCCGGGGGGAGTCGGTCTCAAAGCCAAGCTCCTCAAAGGGGATGAGCTCCCCAAACCGGACGACCGCCTTGGAGCGGAACTTCTTGCCCGGCTCATAGAGCACGCAGCAGGGCAGGATGTCCGCCTGGGTCATCTTGGCGATGAGGGCCATGCCGGATTTTGGGCGCCCCGGCTCCCCTATTTTATAGCGGGTCCCCTCGGGGAAAATGCCCAGCACATGGTCGTTTTCCACCAGTTTGGCACACTCCTCCACCGCGCCGGTGTCCCCTTTGCCCCGCTCCACCCGGATCACGTGGATAGAGCGGAACAGCGCCCCTAAAATGGGGTTTTGGAACAACTCCGCTTTGCCCATGTAGTTGATGGGATGGGGCACCCCCATGGCCAGCAACAGGGGATCGATGTTGGAAGTGTGGTTGCTGGCGATAATATAGCCGCCCCCATGGGGGATGTTCTCCCGGCCTTCAAAGTGGATGGAGAACCAGAACCGCAGCCCCACCGAGACGCAGAACAAAAAGAACCTATAGGCGATCCACATGGCTTTGTCTCTCCTTTATCAGCTGGTGAATCCGCTCCACCGATTTCTCCAAATCCAGGTGGGTAGTGTCCACCAAAATGGCGTCCTGGGCCTGCCGCAAGGGGGCGACGGCGCGGTGGGAGTCATTGTAATCCCGCTCAACGATGTCAGCCAAGACCTCCTCGAAAGAGGCCTTTTCCCCTTTTTGCAGCAGCTCTGCATGGCGGCGGCGGGCCCTCTCCTGGGGAGAGGCGGTGAGGTAGATTTTCACCTGGGCGTCTGGGAGCACCACTGTGCCGATGTCCCGGCCGTCCATGATCACGTCATTTTCCCGGGCGATTTTGCGCTGGAGCTCAAAGAGGAAATCCCGCACTGCGGGCAGCGCAGACACCTTGGAGGCCGCCATGGACATTTTGGGGGTGCGGATCTTTTGGGTGACATCCTCTCCGTTCACCAGCACCCGCTGTTCCCCGTCGATGTATTTCAGCTCAGCCGTCAGCTCCCCCAGCCGCGGAACCACCTGGTCCTCCGCCCCGAGGTCGACGCCCTGCTTGTCCATATAATACCCCACCGCCCGGTACAGCGCTCCGGTGTCCACATAAATATACCCCAGGTCTTTTGCCAGCTGTTTGGCGATGGTGCTCTTTCCCGCGCCTGCGGGGCCGTCAATTGCAATTGCAGTCACTGAACAATTCCTCCCACAACAAAATAGGCAGCTACAGATTTTGGGCCGCCAGATACCCAGTGGAAAAGGCGATTTGCAGGTTGTACCCCCCGGTGTAGCCATCTACGTCGATGACCTCCCCGGCGAAGAACAGCCCTTCCACCAGTTTGGATTCCATGGTTTTGGGGTTGATCTCCCCCACCTTGATCCCCCCGGAGGTGACGATCGCTTCCTCGATGGGCCGGAAGGCTTTGGGGGTCACCGGGAAGGCTTTGATGAGGATGCAAAGGCCCTGGCGCTGCTCCCTGGTGATCTGGTGAACCTTCTCCCCCGCCGGGATGCCCGACAGCTCCACCACCACCGGGATCATCTTCCGGGGCAGGAGGGCATCCAGGGAGTTGGCGAAGTCCCGGTTGCGGTTTTCCTCAAAGTCCCGCAGCAGCCGTGCATCCAGCTGCTGGGCGGTGAGGCCCGGCTTCAGGTCGATCTCCATCCGGTAGCGGGAGAGGTCCCCGGTCATGTGGCTGGATGCGCTGAGCACCAGGGGGCCGCTGACCCCAAAGTGGGTGAACAGCATCTCCCCCAGTTCCTCAAACACCGGCTTCTTTTTCCCGGAATCCAACACCTTCAAGGTGACATTGCGCAGCGAAAGGCCCATCATGGCGGCGCAGTAGCCCTCCTTGGCCACAATGGGGATCAAAGAAGGCTTGATGGGCGCGATGGTATGGCCCAGCAGCTGGGCCATCCGGTATCCATCCCCGGTGGAGCCGGTAAGGGGGTAGCTCTTGCCGCCGGTGGCGATGACCGCCCGGGCGCAGGGGATGGCCTCCCCCGATTCCAGTAGCACGCCGGTCACCTGCCCATTTTCGGCGAGGACCTCCTTCGCCGCTTGTCCGGTGAAGATTTTGGCCCCGCCATCCTTGGCAAAACCCACCAAGGCGTCAACGATGTCAGTGGCCTGGTCGGAGACCGGGAACACCCGGTTGCCCCGCTCAGTCTTGAGGGGGACGCCCAGCCCTTCAAAAAACGCCATGGTATCGGCGGTGGAAAAAGCCGCGATGGCGCTGTACAAAAACCGGCCGTTGCCCCGCACCGCCCGGATAAAATCGTTGTTGTCGCAGTTGTTGGTGACATTGCACCGGCCTTTGCCGGTGATCCGCACCTTGCGGGCGGGCCGGTCGTTTTTCTCCAGCACCGCCACCCGCATCCCCCGCCGGGCGGCAAAACCGGCGCAGAGCAGGCCGGCAGCTCCCCCGCCGATGATCACAGCATCAAAGTGGTTTGCCATTAAGCGTTGTTCTCCTCTGCTTTTTCGTAGACTTCAAACTCGTCCCAAATCCGTTCCAGCTTGGCGTAGGTCTGGCTGATCTCCTCCTTGCGCTTCATCCCCACCGCCACAATCATGGCGTTGATCAGGCTCAAAGGGGCCACCAGGGAATCCACAAAGGAAGCCATGTCGCTGCGGGCCAAAAGCAGGTGATCGGCGTTCTCCGCCAGGGGGGAACTGGTGGAGTCGGTGATGGCCACCACCTTGGCGCCGCATTGTTTGGCGTACTTGATCCCCTTTACCGTCCGCTTGGAGTACCGGGGAAAACTGATGCCGATAAATACATCCCCCTGCCCCATGCGGAAAATCTCCTCGAACATCTCGCTGGTGCCCGAAGTTTCGATGAGCTTGACGTGGTCGAAGATGTGATTGAAGTAGAAGTGGATGAACTTGGCCAAAGCCGAAGCCGAGCGGTTGCCCATGATGTACACCGATTTCGCCCCGGCAATGCACTCCACTGCTGCCTCAAACTCCTCCTTGGAGATCTCCTCCATGGTTTTGCGGATTTTTTCGATGTCGGAGGAGAGGACTTTTGAGAGCACATCCGACTCCCCCAGCTGTTCGTTGGTGACCTCCATCCTCTGGACGGAAGTCAGCCGGTTGCGGATCAGCTCCTGGAGGGCCTTTTGCAGCTGGGGATAGCCTTCGTACCCCACTTCGGAGGCAAAGCGGACCACAGTGGATTCGCTGACCCCGACGGTGGTCCCCAGTTTGGAAGCGGTCATAAACGCCGCCTTATCATAATGGTTGACGATGAATTTTCCGATCAGTTTCTGCCCTTTGGAGAATTCGGGCATCCGATCTTCAATCAACGAGAGTAAATCTTTGCTCATACAAGATCCTCCTGTACCTGTCGTTCCCCGTTTGTGGGGTGGTATCCCTATCTTATACCAATCTACCGGAAAATGCAAGTTGAATTGCAGGATTTCGCTAGACTTCCTGCACAAATGGTCTCTCATCCCTTTAAAAATGGAAAAAATCTCCATAGAAATGGGTGTGCGGCGGCATTCTTGTTATTTTTGTATCATCCTGTGCATACTTTGCCTGGAAAATCTTCAAATGGCGCTTTTCCTGCGCCTAGCCGCAAAAAGGGGAGGGAGCGCGCAGTCCCCCTCCCCAATCATCCACAGTTTTTTACTCGCCCCCGTTCGGCAGGCAGGGCGCCGAATCCACATTTCCCCTACGCAATCCCCATCAGGTAATAGATCACCACTCCCGCTGCGCCAGAGCCGGCGATGATCTGAATGGGGGAAAGCTTCCATTTGCGCAGGCAGAACAGGCAGACCAAAATGATGCCGATGGCGACAGGATTGACCTGCCCAGAGAAGGTCTTTCCCCCAAACACCGCCAGCAGCAAAATAGCCAAACCCGCGTTGGCAATCAGTGAGACTACCGCCGGCCGCAGGCAGGAGAGCGCCCCCTGTACCACCGTCAAATTCTTGTATTTGTAATAGCAGAAGGCCAAGGTCAACACAATGACAAAGGAGGGCAGCACACAGCCGATGGTGGCGATGACCGCCCCCGGCATGCCGGCGATTTTGGTGCCCACAAAGGTGGCGGAGTTGATGGAGATGGACCCTGGGGTCATCTCTGCAATGGTGATGACATCGGCAAATTCGGTCATGGTCAGCCAGCCGTGGATATCCACCACCTGCTGCTGGATCAACGGCAGGGCGGCGTAGCCTCCCCCGATGCTGAACAGGCCAATCTGGACAAAACTCCAAAACAATTTGAGCAAAACCATCTTATTCCCCCTCCTTTCCCGGCTTGCGGGACAGCGAGAGGGCCACCCCCAGCGCCGCGCAGGCCAGCACCACAAACATAACGTTTATTTTAAAGATGTAGGTGGCCGCAAACGCCGCCACCATGATGCCGATGGCCAGGGCATCCTTTTGTTTGATCACATTGCCCGCCATGGTGTAAATCACGTTGAGGATGACGGCGGACACCCCCGCCTGCATCCCCTTGAGGGCCGCGTCCACGATGGGGCTGGAGCGGAACGCCTCATAGAAATAGGAGACGATGGTGATAATCACCAGGGGCGGCAACGCCGTCGCCAGGATGGTGATCAGCGCCCCTACCACTCCGGCCATCCGGTAGCCCACCAGGATGGAGGCGTTGATGGCCAGCGGCCCAGGGGAGGATTGGCTGATGGCCACCAGATCCATCATCTCCTCCTCATCAATCCAGTGGTAGTCGTCTACAAACCGCTCCTTCATCAACGGCACGATGACATAGCCGCCGCCGAAGGTGAAAGCGCTCAAGGTCAAGGTGGCGTAAAAGAGTTTCCAATAAAAAGAAAGGTCCCGCTTCTGCTGTTCCATATAATTGTCTCCTTTGTTCAATCTTGTTCCAGTATACTCCTTGTTTTTCCATAAGTAAAATAATATAATATTATTATATTTATATTGTTTTTCATATAAAAGGGGGGATCTCTTTGACCCTGCGCCACCTGCGGATTTTTGTGGCGGTCTGCGAAGAGGGCAGCGTCACCCTGGCGGCGGAGAAGCTCTACCTCTCCCAGCCGGCGGTGAGCCTTGCCATCCACGAGCTGGAGGAGCATTACGGGGTGCGACTCTTCGACCGCATCTCCCGCAAGCTCTATTTGACCAGTGCGGGGAACCGGTTTCTGGAATATGCCGTCCACATCTCTTCCCTATTCGATGAAATGGAGCGGGATATCCAGAACTGGGATACCCTGGGCGCCCTGCGCATCGGCTCCAGCATCACCATCGGTGCGGCCCTCATCCCCAAAGCAGTGGCCCTTTACTCCCAGCAATACCCCGATGTGGAGATTAAAATGGTCATCGACAACTCCCAGGTCATCGAGAAAAAGGTGCTGGCCAACGAGGTGGATTTCGGCCTGCTGGAGGGGGCGGTCCACGACCCCAACCTGGTGGCCCAGGACTTCGCTGAGGATCAAATGCTGCTGGTGGCTGCACCCGGCCACCCCTTGGCCCAGAAAGAGCAGCCCCTCCTCCCCCAGGACCTGAAAAGCCAACGGTTTTTGCTGCGGGAGCGGGGGAGCGGCGTCCGGGAGCTGTTTGAAAGTGTCCTCCTGGCCCACGACCTTTCGGTGGAACCATCCTGGGAGAGCATCAACGCAGAATCCATCGTGGAAGCGGTGGTCCAGGGGCTGGGGGTAACCGCCCTCCCCTACGCATTGGTGAAACAGGACCTGGCCGCAGGCCGGCTGACCGCCTTGACGGTGGAGGGGATGGATTTCCGGCGAAAACTAAAGATCATCTATCATAAAAACAAGTATTTGAGCCGGTCGGCCAAGGCCTTCCTGGAGCTGTGCCGCCAACTGGCCTCCCAGTTTCTTTTGGATTCCAACCCCTAACATTCCCAATTTTTAGAAGAAATTGTATAAACCTTCCTTTGTGGCTGAATACTAGGTTCAGACAACAAAAGGAGGCGTAGTTACATGAAAATATCCGATATCCGCATTCGCAAAACCTATTCCGCCAACCGGCTGCGCGCCATGGTCTCGGTGACGGTGGACAGCGACTTTGCCGTCCATGACATCAAAATTATCGAGGGGCCTGACCGCCTGTTTGTAGCCATGCCCAGCCGAAAAGATGAAAATGGGGTGTACCGGGACATCTGCCACCCCATCACCACCGCGGCCCGCCGCCAGCTGGAAGACGCCATCATTCACGCTTACCAAGAATACCTGGCCACGGCGGAACTTCTGCCTTTGGAGGAAGAGGAGCCGCCGAAGGTGGACACCCCAGAAGCCGCACAGCTGTAGCCAATCCCCCAGCGGGGGATTTTACATACCAGATGGCACGTTTTAGCCATTTTTCCCAATTGATGGTCCTCCTGGCAAAGGCAGAGCAGCCGCGGACGGGGATTCCCGCTGTGCCGAATCGAAACCCAAAGATGGAAAAATTTCCCCTCGGTGGGCGCCTATCCCCTCAGCCGGGCGATCACCCCAACGGGGAGAAATGCCCTTTTGCGGCGAAATCTTGGTTTTGCTGTTTATTTTGTAGCCAAAAAGCACTATAATACCTATAATGGAAAAGGAAGGCTTCGGCCAAAAATCGCTGACAAAGAGGTGCCACGATGACACATATTGACGATACCATTCTCGCCGGCAAACACCACATCCACTTCATTGGGGTGGGCGGCTCCGGCATGTTCCCCATTGTGCAGATTCTGCTTTCCCAAGGGTATGCCATCTCCGGGTCAGACAACAACCCCGGGGAAACCCTGGACGCCGAACAGGCTATGGGGGTGACTGTATACATGGGCCAGCGCCCGGAGAATCTCAAAGGGGCGGAGCTGGTGGTCTACTCCGCCGCCATCATGGAAGATAATCCTGAACTGGTAGCTGCCCGGCAGATGGGTGTGCCGGTGGTGGAGCGGTCGGAGATGTTGGGCCTTTTAACCCGGCACTACAGCGACTGCATCTGTGTCTCCGGCACCCACGGAAAGACCACTACCACAGCGATGCTCACCCAAATTTTATACGGCGCGGGCCTAGACCCCACCGCTGTGATCGGGGGGAAGCTCCCTGCTATCGGCGGCAGCGGCCGGGCTGGCAGCAGCTCCATCATGACCTGTGAAGCCTGTGAATTTGTGGACACCTTCCTCCACCTGGCCCCAGATTACGCGGTGATTTTGAATGTAGACGCCGATCACTTGGATTACTTCGGAACTCTGGAAAACATCATCAAATCCTTCCACAAATTCGCTGGGATGGCCACCAAGGCCATCCTTTACAACGGTGACGACCCCAACACCTGTAAAGCGGTAGAGGGGCTTGATCAGCCCAAGACCACCTTCGGCTGGAGGGAGGACAATGACTTCTACCCTGCTAATATCGTCCAGAAAGGCGGGGTCAAGTGCGGCTTTGACCTGATGTGCCGCGGGGAAAACCTAGGCCACATCGAACTGAATGTCCCCGGGCGGCACAACATCCTCAACGCGGTGGCCGCCGCTGCCGCCGCCCTGGCTGTAGGGGCCACGCCCGCCCAGATCCAGGAGCATCTGCCCCAGTTCCGGGGCGCTCACCGGCGGTTTGAGGTGCTGGGCCAGGTGAACGGCGTCACCATCGCCGACGACTACGCCCACCATCCCGCTGAGCTGAAGGTCACCTTGGAGGCCGCCAAAGAGATGGATTTCAATCGGGTATGGGCGGTGTTCCAGCCTTTCACCTACTCCCGCACCGCCCTCCTTTTGGAGGATTTTGCCAAGATCCTCCCCATTGCAGACCGGGTGGTCCTCTCGGCCATCATGGGCGCCCGAGAAGTCAACACCTATGGGATCTACGCCAAAGACTTGGCGGATAAAATCCCCGGCTGCGTCTGGTTTGAGACCTTCCCTGAGATTGCCCGCTACGTGATCCAAGAGGCTCAGCCCGGCGACCTGGTCATCACCCTGGGCTGCGGAGACGTCTACAAATGCGCCCATATGATGCTGGGGGAATAAGCCTTTCTCCCCCGCCATCCATCAATACGCAAAAAACTCCCCCGAGGACTCCAATCCTCAGGGGAGTTTTTCATCTATTGTTCGATTGGGAATCCCTATTCCACAGTGACCGATTTGGCCAGGTTGCGGGGTTTATCCACATCGCAGCCCCGGCACACCGAAGTGTGATAAGCCAGCAGCTGAAGGGCCGCAACAGCCAAGAGGGGGGTGAAGAGATCCGGGGCCTTTGGCAGCCGGATGGCCTGGTCGTAGACCTCCTCGTCGATGGGGGAGCCCTCCTGGGCCAGCAGCAGCACCCAAGCGCCCCGGGCCTTGACCTCCTTGATGTTGCTGACCATCTTTCCCAGCAGATGTTCCTGGGTGGCCACCGCCACCACCGGCACCCCATTGGTGATCAGGGAGATGGTTCCGTGCTTCAACTCACCGGCGGCATAGGCTTCACAGTGGATATAGGAGATCTCCTTGAGCTTCAGCGCCCCTTCCTGGGAGAGGGCCCAATCCAGCCCCCGGCCCAGGAAAAAGATGCTCTCACTTCCCTGGAAACGCCCCGCGATGGAGGCGATTGCATCGTTCTGTTCCAGCACCCGGGGCAGTTTTTCCACTGTTTGCAGCAGCTCTTCTACCTTGGCGCGGATCTCTTCCTCCCCCAAGGTGCGGGCAGAGCGAGCCATGGCGAAGGCCAGCAGGTACATCACCGACACCTGCACCGAATAAGCTTTGGTGCTGGCCACGGCGATCTCCGGGCCCGCGTGGGTGTAGATGACGTAGTCCGCTTCCCGGGCGATGGTGGAGCCGGCCACGTTGACCACGCCAAGGGTGGGAACCCCCCGCTGTTTGGCTAGCCGCAAGGCAGCCAAGCTGTCGGCGGTCTCCCCAGACTGGGAGATGATGACCACCAGGTCATCTTTGGATAAAATGGGGTCCCGGTACCGGAATTCCGAGGCGATCTGCACCTCCACCGGGATACGGGCCAGGGTTTCGATCAAATCCCGGCCCACCAGGCCGGCGTACATAGCGGTACCGCAGGCCACAATGTGAATCCGGCCGCGGCCTTTAAACAGGCATTCGGGGATGCCGTCGTATTCAAAGGAGGGCAAGCCGTCTTTGAGGCGGGGGTGGATGGTATCCCGCAGGGCCTTGGGCTGCTCAAAAATCTCCTTGAGCATGAAATGGGGGTAACCGTCCTTCCGGGCCTGCTCCACATCCCAGGTGGCGGTGTGGACTTTCTTCTCCACCGGCGCACCCCCAGGGGAGTAGACGGTGATGCCGCAAGAGGTGGCCACGGCGATCTCCCCCTCTTCCAGGGTGAAGAACCGCTTGGTATGGCTCAGCACCGCTGCGATGTCTGAAGCGATAAAGTTCTCCCCTTCTCCTAGAGCGGCGATGAGGGGATTGTCTTTGCGCACCCCGTAGACCTCCCCCGGTCGATCGGCAAACAGGATGGCCAGGGCATAAGCCCCCTCGATCTGCCGGGTCATCTCCCGGATGGCGGCCAGCGGGTCCCCCTGATAGAGGGAATCCAGCAGCAGGGCGGCCGTCTCGGTGTCGGTCTGTGTCTTAAATACATAGCCCTCTGCGGTGAGCCGGCTGCGCAGCTCCAGATAGTTTTCAATGATGCCGTTGTGAACCAGCATGACCCGCTCTGTCCCGTGAGGATGGGCGTTGCGGTCGCTGGGCTCCCCATGGGTGGCCCAGCGGGTGTGGGCGATGCCGCAGTGGCCGCTCACCGGGGAGGTGTTCAGCTTCTCCCGCAGGCATTTGAGCCGCCCTTCCGCTTTGACGGTGGTGATGCCATCCCCGGCAAACACCGAAATCCCCGCGGAATCATACCCGCGGTACTCCAAGTTTTCCAGCCCCTCCAAAAGGATGTCCACTGCATTTTGGGGGCCGCTATAACCAACGATACCACACATAATTGTGTTCCTCCAAGCTTTCATACTGTGCGGACGCCAAAGAAACCGCGGCTTCGGCACCGTGGTCCGTCCGATGTTATTTTGTAGTCCTTGCGCTTCCCCGGCCCGGGATTTGTCCCCGCAGTCACCTGCGGGCTTTGTCCTGCCGTACGTCTGGAAGCATGACGGGGAGACATCCGCCGAAACATTCGATACTTCTCCCGCCTCGTCGACCGCCTGGCGCGGTACATGGCGCTGGGGCTCACTGGCCGAAATCCATCCCTCCTTTTGGGCCGTTTTTTCGCCTTGCCCCTATTATGACAGCTTTTTCCTATTTGTTCAAGTAAAATCCGCAATCGGCTCCGCCCTTCATTCTATGCATATGGGGGCCGCAAAAGTGCACTTTTGCAGGGAAAACCGGCAGAACCTGGCGCTAAACCCAACCTTCGCCCCAGAATATGGGGAATTTTTCCGCGGCTCTGGGGCTTCATCCAGAATTTCCCTGCCCTAGGCCCTTCCCGAGATCGACCCCGCCTGTATGGCCGGGTTCCCTCAGCTGCTCCTTGGCACGTACCAGAACTGGGATGGCCCCAGGTTTGAATTCTTTCCCAGCCGCTTGGCCCCCCTCACCCGAATCTAAAGCCAAGCAAGAGCCGTCATCGGCCCCCCTATCCTCTGCAAAAAGGAAAAACCGGGTCCTGCAAGACCCGGTTCCATGGCATTTTATTTATTTTGTCAGGAGGGATTTCCCTTTTTGATAATAGGCGCTCATCTCCGCCTCCGGGACCATATTGCCGCCGGTGGCCCAGATCAGATGGGTGGCGCCGGCCATCGCCGAGGTGATGCCTTCCTTGGCCTGGTAAGCCTTGCCCCCTTCGGTGGCACAGACGTTGCCAGGGCCCTTCATACCAGCCAGAGCGCTGGGCTCCAGGCGGATGCCCTCCTGGTCTGTGAGGGCCGCCAGATACTGGTACAGCCGCTCATCGGTGACGGTGTAGCTGCCGCTGAGGAAGGGCTGGATCACCTTGCCCACAAAGCTGGAGGCCCGGCCCACCGCCAGACCGTCGGCCGCAGTGCGGTTGTCGATGCCGAAATCCTGGACACACACCTGGTCGTGATACCCGGTGGAAAGGCCTAGAATCATGCAGGGGGAATGGGTCGGCTCGGCGAAGAAGCAGTGGGCCGCCCCTCCGAATACCTGCTTGATGCCGAAGGCAACGCCGCCGGGGCCGCCGCCTACGCCACAGGGCAGGTAGACAAAGAGGGGGTGGGTTTCATCCACCGGGATACCGGCCTCAGCCAGCTGGTTTTTCAGCCGCAGAGCCGCCACCGAATAGCCCATAAACAGGGTTTTGGAGTTCTCATCGTCCACAAAGTGGCAGTGGTCATCCCCCTGGGCCTGGCGCCGGCCCTCCTCCACAGCTTTGCTGTAGTCATCGGCGTACTCCACCACCTGCACCCCTTTGGAGCGGAGCAGGTCTTTCTTCCACTGGCGGGCGTCGGCGGACATGTGCACAGTGACCTTAAAGCCCAGTTTGGCGCTCATGATGCCGATGGAGAGGCCCAGGTTTCCAGTGGAACCCACCGCGATGGAGTATTGGGAAAAGAGCTCCCGGAACCGGGGCTCCATGAGGACGGCGTAGTTGTCCTCCAGCTTCAGCAGACCGGACTGAAGGGCGATGTCCTCAGCGTGGTGGAGCACCTCATAAATGCCTCCCCGGGCCTTGATGGAGCCGGAGATGGGCAGATGGCTGTCCAGCTTCAACAACAGACGGCCCTGGATGCTGCCGCCGGCTTCCCCCTCCAGGTAGGGGCGCATATTCTCAATCTCTGCCAAGGGGGATTCGATGATGCCGCCGGTTTTAGCCGTCTCAGGGAAAGCCAAAGCAAGATAAGGTGCAAACCGCTCCAGCCGGGCGGAGGCATCCAAAACGTCCTCCATGGTCACCGAGCTTTCGGCGACAGCCTCATCGATGGGAAGCTTTTTCGGGTTGATCCAAAGGGTCTCCTTCAGGTCGATCAGATCGCGGACAATGGGGAACTCCTCTTCCCACTGGCCGATGGGTTTTCCAAGAATCTTCATGGCGTATTTCCTCCCGCTGTTTACAGGTTATCGTTGGTTGTGGCGCAGCAGTTTGCCGGGGGTTTTCCCGGTGAGCTTGCCGTCTTTCCAGACCGGTTCCCCAGCGACCATCACCAGGTCCAAGCCCTCGGTCAAGGCACAGGGATCGGTATAGGTAGCCCGGTCGCGGAGCCGTTCCAGGTCAAAGAGCACCAGGTCGGCATCATACCCTTCGGCGATCCGGCCTTTACCGGGCAGCATGAGCCGCTCTGCAGGGAGGCCGGTCATCCGGTGGATGCACTCCTCTAAGGTGAAGATGCCGTTTTCCTTCACATAATAGCAGATAGCCCTGGGGAAAGAACCGTAGGCCCGGGGATGGCCCTTCTCCCCCGGTTTGCGGGTCAGGCCGTCGGTGCCCACCACCGTGTTTTCATCTTTGGCGATGGCAAAGACGTCCTCGTCGCACATGCTGCTATACACCGCGCTGCTGGCTCCCTGGTTGGCCACCAGGATGTCAAAGAATGCCTCAAAGGGGTCCCGCCCAGTCTCCTTGGCATATTGGGCGATGGTCTTGCCCTCCACTTCCGGGCACTTGGGGCTGGAGGAGACCAGAACCCCCTCCCAGCCGCCGGCATTGCGGTAGTAGTTGTCATAAGGGGATGCCGGATCCTCCATCTCCGCCCGCACCTTTTGGCGGGTCGCAGGGTCCTTGAGTCGCTCAGCCATGGTCTGCACCCCTTGGTCAAAATGCCACGGGGGTACGCAGGCGTTGAGGTGGGTCATGTTGCAAGCGTAGGGGTACTGATCGCTGGTGACCATGATCCCCTCCTGCCGGGCCTCGTGGATCAGGCGGAGGGTCTCCTTTTGCAGGCCCCAGTTGTCCTTGCCGCAGACCTTGTGATGGGAGATAAACACCGGCACCCCGGCTTGGCGGCCGATGTCGATGGTCTCCCGGACGGCCTCCACCACAGCGTAGGATTCGTTGCGCATATGGGAGGCGTAGATGCCGCCATAGGGGCGGATCACCTTGGCAAGCTCCACAATCTCCTCAGTTTTGGCATAGCAGCAGGGTGTGTAAATCAGGCCGGTGGAAAGGCCCATCGCCCCGTGCTCCATGGCCTCCCGCAGGAGGGCCTTCATCTGCTCCAGCTCATCGCAGGTAGGCTCCCGGTTATCAAAGCCCATCACTGCAATGCGAAGGGTGCTGTGGCCGATGTACATAGCCATATTAGCCGTCTTAGGAACCCGGTCCCCATAGGCGCAGTAAGCCTGGAAGCTGGTGAACTCATCCATCTCTTTGGGAAAGGAGAGTGCTCCCACCGCCAATTGCCCCTGCAAAAGCTCCAGACGCTGGGGATTGACCGGCGCAATAGAAAGGCCGCACTGGCCCCCGATTTCGGTGGTGATGCCCTGGCTGGTTTTGCACAGGCGGGCAAACTCCTCCCCCAGGATCAAGTCCCCGTGGGAGTGGGCGTCGATGAATCCGGGTGCAAGGACCCGGCCGGCCGCGTCAATGGTCTCCCTAGCGGGTTGATTGTCCACATCGAGGGTAAGCTTCCCCTCCCGGATGCCCACCGAGCCCTGGTAGGCGGGCACACCAGTTCCATCCACTATGGAGGCATTTTGAATCAGAACGTCCAGCAAATCAATTCCTCCCATTTTGTGTTTAATTTTAAATTAATTATTTTAATTTTATATTAACATTCTTTGCAGAAAAGTCAAGGCTTTTCTTCCATCCCCCATTAAAAGCTGGGGGGCGTCACTGCAAAAATCACCTGGGCATCTTGCTTCCCAGGGTTTTCCCACCGGTGTTCGCTTCCCGCGGGGATGCGGACGCTGTCTCCGGTGCACAGTTCGGTCTTCTCCCCTTCCACAGATAGCACCACCGGCCCGGCGAGGATATAGGCAACTTCCTCCCCATCGTGGCGCTGGTTTGCCTGGCCAGAGCTGCACCGGCCGGGGAGCTTCATCAAACAGAATTCGATGCTCCCGGAGACATCCGGGGTCAACAGGTCGTACTGGACATCGTGCTGATCCGGCCAGCCGATGGTTTTGCGCATCCCCTCCCGGACCACCAGGGTGCGGCCCGTCTCCCCCTCCTGGAAGAAGCGGAACAGGGGAACGTCCAGCGTTTTGGAGATCGCCTTGAGGGTGTTGATGGATGGGTTCACCAAATCCCGCTCCATTTGGCTGAGCATGGAAGCGGTAATACCCGTTTGGTCCGCTACTTCCCGCAGGGTAAGTCCCCGTTGTTTGCGGAATTCCTGTAGTTTTTTGCCGATGTTGAGCTCGTCCATAACATCCTCCCGCCTGTAAATGAAAAATTTTGGAAAAGGCCCTGGCGAAGGTCCTCCCCCGAACGATCGCTGTAACTCCGATGCCGCAGCACCGATTGGACAAATTTTGGTGCGGCCTTGCCGCAGAAAGCCATGCTGTCCGAAAGAATTGCGTTGCTGCAAAGTGGAGGAAAGGGCCTCGCCCTGTGAGCAATTCTTCGAATGCCACAGCTTCGCTGTGGCTATTGTACCACAAAATCCGGCTGTCTAAAACGACCCTGGCATAGTTTTCCATAAAAAAACCGCCGGATGTTATCCGGCGGTTTTTATGAAGAAAATGAGTTATTTAGAGAAGTATCTGTTCAGCAAACCCTGGAAAGCGCAGCCGTGGCGGGCCTCATCCTTAGCCATCTCGTGAACGGTGTCATGGATAGCATCCAAGCCCAGCTCTTTTGCTCTGGAAGCAAGTTTCTTCTTGCCGTCGCAAGCGCCGTTCTCAGCGGCAACCCGCAGCTCCAGGTTTTTCTTGGTGTCAGCGTAAACTACTTCGCCCAGCAGCTCGGCAAACTTAGCAGCATGCTCTGCCTCCTCGTAAGCGGCTTTCTCGTAGTACAGACCGATCTCAGGATAGCCTTCGCGGTGGGCCTGACGGGCCATAGCCAGGTACATGCCAACCTCGGTGCACTCACCCATGAAGTTCTGCTGCAGGCCCTCATAGACCTCAGCGTCTACGCCAGCGGCAACGCCGATGCGGTGCTCGTCAGCCCAGCTCATGGTCTGGGTGGACTGCTCCTGGAATTTGGATGCGGGGGCTTTGCACTGGGGGCAGAACTCGGGAGCGGTCTCGCCTTCATGAACGTAACCACAGATGGTGCAGATAAATTTTTTCATTGCTGTTTCCTCCTATGTAATGTTTCTATTTTTGTTGTCGGATTCAGGGGAATTTCTTCCATGGCTAAAGTATACCACTTTGGTGTATCATAGTCAAGGGGATTTTTTACCCTTTACTAACATTTTTTAGAATAATTCCTTTTATTAATTCTTCAGAGGTGCTCCCTCCTCGGGCAGGTGGCCCGGAGGTGAGGTACCGGATCAACGAATCCGCCCCGCCCTCCTGTTGGAAGAACACTGGACGGCCCGCAAAATCCATCCTGCGCTGGGCGCGGGGGTTTGCGAAGTAGACCACCGGCGTCACCTGGGCATGGAGCTTTTGGTCCTCCAGGATGCCCCGCAGGGTGCGGGCATGGCCTTCTACCTGCAAAACCGGGTTGTACATTGTCTTTTTCTCGATAATTTGACCACCCCGGTATTTGGTCTGGTTGAGATTGCTGCCACTACTGCTGCCTGAGATCTGGCCGGAGACGTTTTTGCACTCCACCACATACACTCTCCCCGGACAGACTACCGCATAATCCAGCTGGCTTTTGTGCCCCCGGTGGTCAAGGGTCAAGTCAGGCAGGACGGTATAACTGCCGGGCAGCCGCTTTTTCAGAAGCCGAAGGGTCTCGCTTTCCCCCTGTGCCCCCACTTTCAAAATCGCCGCAGAGCGCCACAGAAAATGGACGCCGATCCCCGCTGCCCCCAGACAAAATGCGCTGGCGGCCCATTGAGAGGCCCTGGCGCAAAGGATGGCGGAGCCGATGCCAGCAGCCAAACAGAGGACCAGCCAACACATTTTTTTCAGATACTGCCTGCCCACGCTGTTGCCGCCGTTTGGCCGGATTACTTTTGCCAACGCCAAATCCTCCTCTGCGCTGGGTTCCGAAGAAAAGCCTTCAGCAACCCCTTCTTGATCAGTATAGCGTGTATACTTTAACACATTGTAACGTTTTTTTCAAAAGATTTCCCAAAGCTGGCATTTTTTGCAAACCCACCGGTAGAATAAGCCGTGCCGCTTCTCAAATACTAACAGCGACGAGAGGAAATCTCTCTCAAACAAAACCCAGTGCCGCAGTACGGCGGCGGAAAGGATGTACGCAAAATGGCAAAAAAAGAGAAAAAGCAGAAAGCACAGAACCAGGCAGAAAACAAACAGAACCCAAACGCCAACAACGAAGTTCCCATTAAAATTGAGCAGAAGAAGAGAAACAACGAACAGTTCTAACTCCTTTTTCCTTCCAAACCTACAAAACCCCAGCCTGGGATACTGTAAAGTATCCCAGGCTGGGGTTTCTTCTATTGTGGGGTGAGAAAATTCCTCATCCCTCCAGGGATTTAAAGCCCTCCCCCGCCACTTCGCCGGCTTCGGTGACGATCAAAAATGCCTTAGGGTCAATTTCATAGGTCAATTTTTTCAGCCGGTAGAACTCCTGCTTGCGCAACGCGCACATGAGGACGTGTTTTTCCTCGCTGGAATAGGCCCCTACCCCTTTGAGAAGGGTGGCACCCCGATCCAGTTGGCTCATCACCGCCCGGGCGATCTCATCCGATTTGTCCGAGATAATGAGGGCCAACTTGCCCACATCGGCGCCGTAGAGGATGGCATCCACCACCTGAGAGGTGACAAAGATGCTGATAAGTCCGTAAAGGCCAACCTCAATGCTGCCAAAGGCTGCCATAGATGCCCCCAGGACGCAGAAATCCAATATGAGCATGACCCGGCCCATAGAGAGATGCGGCCTTTTCTTCTGCACCAGCCGGGTGACAATATCCAGGCCGCCAGTGGTGGAGCCCCGCAGGAACACTAAGCCCAGAGATGCGCCCAGGCAGACGCCGCCAAACAGCGCCCCCAACAGAGGGTTGCTGGTATAGGTGGGCAGGTTTACCAGGATGACATCCAAAAATACCGTGCCGATGGCAATTGTCTTTAGGGTGTTGAAGGTGAACCGCCTGCCCAGCACTTTGTAGCCAATAAGCAGCAAGGGGATGTTCATAGCTAGGTTCAGGGTGCCGATGGGCAGCCCGGTAAAGTGGTTGATAATGATGGCAATACCGGAGATGCCGCCCGGTGCGATGCCGTTGGGGGCAGTAAACACATTGATGCTGATGGCCATCATGATCGAACTAGCCACATCGTACAGAATATCCAGCAGGAAATCCTTTCCCTTGGAAAAAACCTGTTCCTTCAAAGCCTAATCCTCCTCTGTCCCGTCGTCCTCCATCCGTTCATACAGGGTTTCCAGCCGCTGGAGATCCCCCTTTAAATACAGGTAGCCAAACAGCGCCTCCACCCCGGTGGCCTTGCGGTAATCCGAAGGGTCGCAGCTTCTGGGCACATGGGTGGAGTTGGCATTGCGCCCCCGTTTTAAAATCCCCAACTCCTCATCGGTGAGGAGAGGCTCCACCCGGTCGTACCCTCTCGCCTGGGCTACAGCGCAGACTTTTTTCACCGCTTTTTTATGCAGGATGTGGGCGGGCATGCTGCCTTGGGCAGCCAAACGCTCCCGCACCAGCAGTTCAAACACTGCATCCCCCAAAAAAGCGAGGGTCAGCGGGCTGAGCTGTTTGGGGTTTGTGATGTGCTCTTTTAAATCAAACGTGATGCTTCATCCTTTCGCCGCTAGCGGACATAATCAAAATCAAAGCCCAGGATGCTGACGGTATCCCCTTCCTGGATGCCCATTTCCTCCAGCTTGTCAATGACACCGCTGTTGCGCAGCACCCGCTGGAAGTACTGGAGGGACTCATAATCGTCCACATCCACCATTCCCAATACCGGCTTGAGCCAATCGGCCTCCACCACATAGATACCTTCCTCCACGCGGATCTCAAACCGCTGACGATCCAGCACCTCGGTGAAGGGCACATGTTCCACCTCATACTCCTTGATGGGGGGCAGGGTATCCAGCTTGGCGGCTACGGCGCCGATCAGCGCGTCCACCCCTTGCCGGGTGGCGGCGGAGATGGGGAAAAACTCCAGCCCCTTCTCCTCCACGAACTGGCGGAATGCCTCGATCTGCTCCGGGGAGGCCATATCGCACTTGTTGGCCGCCACAATCTGGGGCCGCTCCGAAAGCTCCTCGCTGAAGTTGTAAAGTTCCCGGTTGATGGCCTCAAAATCCTCTTTGGGGTCCCGGCCCTCGATGCCGGAGACATCCACCACATGGACGATCAGGCGGCAACGGTCCACATGGCGCAGGAACTCATGGCCCAAGCCAACCCCATCGCTGGCGCCTTCGATCAGGCCGGGGATATCCGCCATGACAAAGCTCTTGCCCTCGGCGATCTTCACCACCCCCAGCACTGGGGTCAGGGTGGTGAAGTGGTAGTTAGCGATCTTAGGTTTGGCCTCGCTGACCACCGAGATCAGGGTGGATTTGCCCACGTTGGGGAACCCCACCAAGCCCACATCCGCCAGGAGCTTCAATTCCAAAGTGATCTCAAATTCCTCCCCGGGCAGGCCGGGTTTGGCAAACCGGGGAATTTGACGGGTCGGGGTGGCAAAGTGCTGGTTGCCCCACCCCCCCTTGCCGCCACGGGCCACCACCACCGGCTCCGGGCCGGAGAGGTCAGCCATCACCCGGCCGGATTCGGCGTGTTTGATCACTGTGCCCTTTGGGACATAGATAATCAGGTCCTGGGCGTTTTTCCCCGAGCAGTTGGAGCCGCGGCCCGGCTCCCCATTGGGGGCAAAATACCGGCGCTTGTACTTAAAATCCACCAGGGTGGAGATGTTGGTGTCCACCTGGAAGATGACATCGCCGCCCTTGCCGCCGTCGCCGCCGTCAGGGCCACCGGCCGCCACATATTTTTCCCGGTGGAAGGAGACGGCGCCTGCCCCTCCATCCCCGGCTTTTATTCTGATTTTCGCAACATCTACGAACATCTTTTTACTCCTTTATCCCCCTTTGAGCGCGCCAAAGAGGGGACTTGATCTATTCTATCTCTTTTACTATATCAAAAAAGCGGAAAAAAATCCAAACTTTTCTTCGTTCCCGCCATTTTTCCATAAAGAAAATCCCCAGCGGTAAGGCCGGGGATTTCTCACTTCGTTCTGTAAAACTAGTTGGCCGGGTAAATGGAGACCTTTTTGCGGTCACGGCCCAAGCGCTCAAATTTCACCTTGCCGTCGGTGAGGGCGAACAGGGTGTCATCCGAACCGATGCCAACGTTGGTACCGGGATGGATGTGGGTGCCTCTCTGGCGAACCAGGATGTTGCCGGCGAGGACAAACTGGCCGTCGGCGCGTTTGACACCAAGGCGTTTGGACTCGGAATCACGGCCGTTCTTGGTGGAACCGACACCTTTTTTATGAGCAAAGAACTGCATGCTAAGTCTTAACATATCTACACCTCCGAAACAAATACTTCAATCGTGCCCGGGTAGTCCTCTGAAAGGACAGTCAAATGGAGCCGTAAAGCTTCCAAAAAAGCCTGTGCCTCCCTGGTGGAATTGCCCGGAAGGGTCAATACAATCTTATCTTGCAGCACCGACACCTGGCAAGGGGCTTTTAACACCTCGGTGATGCCATTGGCGGTGAGCTGCACAGCGGACGTCACAGCGGCGCATACCACATCGTGGCCGTAGTCGGCAAAGCCGGCGTGGCCGGATATGCTGGCCGATGCGATGGGCTTCCCTGTGAACCTGGCTGTAATCATCGAAAAAACTTAGGCGTTGATCGCGGTGATTTCAACCTTGGTGTAAGGCTGTCTGTGGCCCATTTTGCGCTTAGAATCTTTCTTGGCGCGGTAGGTGAAGACGGTGATCTTCTTCGCTTTGCCGTTTTTGAGAACTTTGGCGGAAACTTTAGCACCCTCGACAACGGGAGCGCCGATCACAGTACCATCCTCTTTGCCGACTGCCATAACGCGGTCGAACTCAACGGTGGAGTCAGCCTCGGCATCCAGTTTTTCGATGTAAAGAATATCGCCTTCGCTGACACGATACTGTTTTCCACCGGTTTCAATAATAGCGTACATCAATAAGGCACCTGCCCTTTTCTTAAACTCGCTGTCTCCTAAGGCGGCGCAAAACGGCGCACTTTGAGCCCGGAACATGCGGCAGAATAGATTTTACCATATTGCAAGGGGCTTGTCAACCGCTTTTTGCGCACCACGAGATTTTTCAAGTATGTACCCCGCAGGGGGACCCCCAGGGGCTAGTCTTGCGGCTTCCCTTCCCCATGGGATGGGCTAGGCTCTTCCCCGCCGCCAGATGTATCCCCAGAGGGCTCCTGGGGGGACGGCTCTGGCTTTGGCCCTTCCGGCTGGCCCAGGACGATTTTCTGGCCCTCTGGGGTCAGGGCAAAGACCTTGAGGTACTCCGGGTCGCCGGCTTTTTTGATCTTAGACATCACTGCGAACAGAATGACAAAGGCGGCCACAGAGCCTACCAGCGCCAGCGCCTGGGAGACCCGCACCCCGCCCCACATCAGGCTGTCGGTGCGAAGCCCTTCGATGACAAACCGGCCCGCGCCGTACCACCCCGCGTAAAAGAGGGTCAACTGACCGTCAAACCGGCGGTGGCGGGTCAGGTAAAGCAGGATCAAGAAGCCCAGGAAGCACCAGGCGGATTCGTAAAAGAAGGTTGGGTGGACCGGCTGAGTGGGGTCCACCACGACTCCGATCTCCGCCAGGGATTTTTGATGGCTGGCCAGGTAGTTGACGATGGACGGGCCGGTCATCCCCCAGGGCAGGGTGGTGTTAGAGCCAAATGCTTCGATGTTGACAAAGTTCCCCCACCGGCCGATTGCCTGGCCCAGAATCAAGGGGGCCACCGCCAGATCCAGCATGGGCAGCAGCTTGATGCCAGTGACTTTGCACATGATCACTATGCCAATCAGCCCGCCGATGATCCCGCCGTAGATGGCGATACCCCCTTCCCAGATGCGGAAGACGCTCATTAGGTCGTCTTTATACTGGTCCCAGGAGAAGACCACATAGTAAATCCGGGCACACACCACCCCCAAAAGGACGGTGACCAGGATCAGGTCTACAATCTTATCCGGGTCCACCCCGAAAGAGCGGGCCTTGCGGTAGCAATAGAGCATCCCCAGGGTGAGGGCAGTGGCGGCGATGATGCCGTACCAGTACACGGTGATCGGCCCCAGCTGGAAAGCCACCCGGCTCAGTTCAAATTCCAGCCCCAGGCCGGGGAACAAAAGGGTCTCTTTCATGGCGCTATGCCTCCTTGGGGGCGGTCACCACTGAAAGGGCGCTGCGCTCCGGGTCAAAGGCCTCCAGGAGGCGGGCGGTCAGCATTTCATAGGTCGCCCCGGCGGCGGCTTCCAGCACCGTGTACATATCCGCGCCGCCAAACTGGGTGGTGAGCATCAGGCTGGCCACCGAATCCACCCGGGCATACATCCCCAGGTAGCGGCCGTAAATGGCCCGGCGGCTGCGTTCAAAGGCATCCCGGTCGATCCCCTCCCGCTGCATCCGGCGAATCTCGCCACACAGGGCCTCATACACCTTGTCCGGGTCCCGGGATTCCCCTTCAAACAAGGTGACGGCAAAATCGCGGCCCGCCATAACTTCGCCCACAAAGGTGGAATTGATGATTCCCTCATCGTACATGCTGCGGTAGAGGGCGGTGTGCTCCCCGGCGATGGTGTCCAAGAGGATCTCATCGTACACCTGGTTGATCAGATTTTCCTCCTTGGACTTGGGCACCGCCTTAAATCCAATCTGGAACAAAGGGGTAGCCACCGGAAGCTGCTGTTCCACCCGGTGCTTCACCACCTGGGCGGGCTCGTCTACCAAAATCCGCTGGGCAGTCATGGGCTCGGCTGGTTTTAAGATCTCGTCGGCCAGATCCAGGACGTCCTGCACCTCAAAGTTGCCGGCAATGGCCAAGGCCATGTTGTTTAGGTTGTAAAAGGCGTTGTAGCAGGTGTACAGGGTGTCCGCGGTAATTTGGGCGATGGTGTCCACCGTGCCGGCGATGTCGATCTTTAGGGGGTGCTTCTCAAACAGCGCCTCCATCAGGTTGAACATCACCCGCCACTCGGGGCTGTCGTCGTACATCTTAATCTCCTGGCCGATGATCCCCTGCTCCTTTTCCACCGTTTGGGGGGTGAAGTAAGGCTCGGTGACCAGGTGCATCAAAATGGAGAGGGACTCCTTGAAATTGTCCGAGCAGGAGAAGAGGTAAGCGGTTTTATCAAAGGAGGTGTAGGCGTTGGCCGAAGCGCCGGTTTTGGCGTACAGGGCAAAGGCGTCCCCTTCCTCGCTTTCAAACATTTTATGCTCCAAAAAATGGGCGGTGCCGGCGGGGATCTGTATAAGGGCGCCGTCCTTGTCGATGAAGCTGGACTCCACCGAGCCGTACTCGGTGCCGAAGAGGGCATAGGCGCTGGAATAGCCCTTCATGGGGCACAGAAGGAGGGTCAGGCCGCTTTTGTGCTTAATCCGCAAAAACTCCTCCCCCAGGCGCTGGGATTTGATGATCTCTTTCATTGGGCTAATCCTCCTTTTCCCCGGTGAGGAAATACACGGTGTCCAGGGTGACCTTTTGGGCCGCCGCCATCACGTCCTCCCGGGTGACCTTTGCCATCAGCTCTGCCTCCTCTTGGGGGGAGCGGGCGGTGCTTTGCATCAGTTGGGCCATATACCAGTCCTCCAGCCCAGAGAGGGAGTCGGACACAGTATACAGGGAATTCTTCATGGTGAGCAGGGTGTTCTCCAATTCCTCGTCAGTGAACCCGCCCCGCTTCATGACCTCCAATTGGTTGAGGATCTCCGCCTGGGCTTTTTCCCGATTCTGGGCTTCCACCCCGCTGTCCACCAGCATGATGCCGGTGATCCGGTCAAACCGGGCGGCGCAGTAATAGCAGAGGCTGAGTTTCTCCCGCACGTTGACAAACAGCCTGGAGAAAGGGGTGCCGCCAAACATGGCCACCATCAGCCGCATGGCCGAGAGCTCGTCCATGTTTTGAGCTGCGCCGGTGCGGAAACCCATGGCCAGTTTGGATTGGCTCAGATCCATCCGCTCCACCTCCTGCTTCACCTGGGCGGCGGCGGGGACCCGCACCTGTTCCGGCAGGGCGATGGGCGCCCGGTCCAGCTTGGCAAAGGTGGCCTCCATAATCTCTTCAGCAGGGGTACAGTCGCCACAGCCCACAAAGAGGATCTCCACCCGGGCGGTGCGGCGGACTCGCAAGAAGGTCTCGGCCGCCGATTGGGGGGTGATCTTCTTTACATCCTCCACATAGCCGTATTTGCGAAGGGCAGCGGGCTCCCCTTCGCACATGATGGTGCGGCATTTGTTGATGGCATAGGCCCGTTTGTCGTTGATCTCCGCCTCGATGGAGTCAATCAGATACTGTTTTTCCAGCTCCACGTCCTTCTCTGGGAAGGCGCCGTCCACCAGGTTGGGGTCGGTGGCCAAGCCTGCCAGCAGGCCGGCGCACTGGGCCACCATCGCCTCCCCATCCAGGGTGAATTTGTCATCCAGCCCGGAGATAGAGACATCCAAAACCTGGTAGCCGCCGTATTTGGAGACGTCCGCGGAAAGGGTCGCCCCGTAAAGGCTATACAGCTTTTGGTTGAGAAGGGTAAAGTCCGGGCATTCCCGGCTGCCTTTGCGCAGCAGGAAGGGGATGAGGGCATTGGCGGAGACCGTCTCTTTTTCAAGGGGCAGAATATAGTTGACGGATATGCGGTTGTGTTTGAATTTGGGGTCGGTCACCGAACTGAAGTAGACCTCTTCCCCGATGCGCCGGCGGCGCAATGTGTTGTTCATCTGTCCATCTCCAATCAAAATGGGTTGCAGGCCCTTGGGTCCGCTTTTTGGGGACCCAAGCGCCGGTAGAAAATACTGCTGGAATTGTTGACAACATAAAAATTTGCACAGATCCGAAAAAGCTTGGCGGCGCACTGCGGCGGAAGAGACACTCCCCAACAAAGCTTTTTCACCAATCGCTGCTTGGCGACTATTATAGCACAAGCCCTTCTTTTTTTCCAATCTTACCCTATAATGTTCAGGGTTTGTTTTCAATTGGCCGGGGGATTTCCAGCACCGCCCGATGGGGGATACCATCCAGGGGGATGTCTTCCCGTTCCGCCCCATCCACCGTGAGGCGCAGGGCCTTCCCCCGGCGGTACTCAACCTCTAAGGGCGTCCCGGCAATCCGGGCGGAGAAGGCCGCCGTCTCCCACTCTGGGGGCAGATGGGGCGAAAGGAAGAGCCGTCCCCCCTCCCGGCGGATGCCCAGCACCGTCTCTACCGCCGCCCGGTAGTACCAAGAAGCCGCGCCGGTGTAAAGGCTCCAGCCGCCCCGTCCCATGGCTTCCCGGCTGGAATAGATGTCTGCCGCCAGATAGTAGGGCTCCAGTTTATAGCTTGGTGCCCACTGGGGGTTTTGGCACCGGCGGATGGGGTTTAGCAGCTGTAGCAGCTGCCACCCCTTGTCCTCCAACCCCGCCTGATAGAGAGCCAGGGCCAGCCAGATGGCCCCGTGGGTGTACTGGCCGCCGTTTTCCCGCACACCGGCGCTATAGGCCGCAATGTAACCGGGATTTTCCCCTCCTCCTACAAAGGGGCCTTCAAACAGCCGGACAATGCCGACCTGAAAGTCGGCCAGATGTTCGTAGGCGGCCAGCAGGGCAGTTTTCACCCGCTCTTTGTCCGGCATGCCGGCCAGGGCGGCAAAACTTTGAGGCAGGGAATCGATGGCGCATTCCTTTCCGCCGGCCCCCATGGGACTGCCGCTGTCAAAGTAAGCCCGCAGGTACCAAGCGCCGGTCCAGCAGGAGCGATCCACCGCTCCTTTTAGAAATTGTGCCCGCTCACGTAGCTCTGCGGCCAGCTGGATATCCCCCCTCCCCTCGCAGACAGGGGCGAAAGCCTCCAGCGTCATGGCGAGGAACAGCGCCACAAAGACGCTCTCCCCCTTGCCGCCGGAGCCCACGGCGCTGAAACCGTCATTCCAATCGCCGCAGCCCATGAGAGGCAGGCCATGGTTGCCCAGCCGGTACGCCCGTTCCAGCGCCCGGACACAGTGGCAGTAAACAGGTTCCCGCAGGCCGCTTTTTTGGGGGGCGAAATACCGTTCCATCTCCCCTGGTTCCAGCTCCTCCCCCTTCAGGTAAGGGATGGGGGTATCCCAGAAACCGGTGTCTCCAGTGGCTTTGGCGTATTGGGCTGCCGCCCAGGGCAGGAAGATCAAATCGTCAGAGAAACGGGTGCGCACCCCTTTGACACCACCGCCGGCCTTGGGCAGGGGGTGCCACCAATGGAGGACGTCCCCCTCTTCAAACTGGACGGCACAGCAGCGGGTAATCTGCCGTAGGGCGGCCTTTGGGTGGGTGAGCAGCAGGGCGCAGACGTCCTGGAGCTGATCCCGGAATCCATAGGCGCCTCCGCACTGGTAAAAGGCGGTGCGGCCCTCCACCCTTCCCTTGAGGATCTGATGGGGGAGGAAGTGGCTGACCAAGCTGTTAAACCCTTCATCGGGGGTGCGGACTGCGATAAAATCCCCGTCCGCCGGATTTGCGGGGAAGTCCATCCCCGACAGGTAGAGGGCGGCCTTCTCCTCTGCCCCAAAGGCCAGGCGGAATTCCATCTCCTCTTCCTCCCCAGGGAGGAGGGCGGCCCGGGCCACAAGGGCTGCGCAGGGGTCGCTGACCGGAGCCATAGGGCCGGTTTCCCAAGACCCGCAGAGGAAGGCGGCCCGGTCGCAGGTGGCAGTCAACTCCCGCCTGCCGCAGCTGAGTACAACCACCCCTGGCACCGCGGTCTGGTAGGGGTTTTCCAGAATCAGCTCCCGGCCGGTGAACCGGGTTTTCAGGAACCGGGCGTATTCCCGGCCTGGGCCCAGCACTGGCTCGGTGTAATAGGCGACCTCCACCTGTTTGGGCACACCCTGCCCGCTGGTGAGGGAGAGATGCATCCGCTTGACGCTCCCCTTCTTTGGCACCGTTACCGTCAGCCGGAAGCGGATTCCGCAGAATTCCCCTTCATACCGGGCATCGCCGGGGGCGAAGGAGGCGAGGGCCCCCCGGGTTAAGGAGAAGCAGCGTCCATCCACCCGGCAGAGCAGTTTTTCCCCATCGTTGCCGGAGGCGAAGTCGTTTTTCCAGGGGGTCAGCTTGTTTTCCCGGGCGTTGACTGCCCAGGTGAATCCCAGTTCCCCGTCGGAAACCAAGGTTCCAAAGGCGGGGTTGGCCAGGATGTGGGAATACGGCAGAGGGGAAGAGCGGTCCACATAAAACCGATCCCCCGCCAAGATTCCCCCGCTGGTTTTCACCCCTTGGGAGGGAAGCAAATCCCCCTGTACCGGCAGAATCTCCATCGGGCGGTAGCTTCCAGCGGGATGGGAAAAGAGAACCATCGACTTTGGGGAGATGTGCCGCGCCGCCGCCTTGAGGAGGAGGATATTCTCCGGCGGGTAGTTTTGGGAGTCCACCAAATGGATTCCGCCCCGGGCGCCCAGGACCTCCATCCCGCCGGAGGCCCGCACCATCTCCAGGATTTCCCCGGCGGCGAGGGGACTTTTGCGGGAATCGAAGAGCAACGCCAGGTCAAAGCGGAGGAGGCAGAGGCGCAGCATGGCGTGGAGCCTCAGGTATGCCTCCAGCCGCTGGGGATCGGGAGCGTCGCCGGTCTCCACCACCGCGATGGGCAGGTCACCAGATATGCCCATAGGCCAGAGGGAAGGCTGTCCCAGGGTGTTTTTTCGCAGCGCCGCCAGGTTGTGGCGGCCATCCCTCTTGTTGTAGAACAGTTGCCCCAGCACCGCCATGGCGAGGCGCCCCTCCCCACTGTCCCGCAGCATGGGGGATTGGGCGGCGGTTTTGGCGGTCAGCTCCCCTTCCCGCCGTGCGGCAATCAGGGTATCCGGGCCGCCCGCCGCCAACAGAAGGGTCAACTTCTTCTTCCCCCCGGCGGGGAGCTCTACCTTCACCCGCAGGGCCACGGCCCCATCCGGTACGCTGTTGGAGCCCAAAAAGGGGAGCCCCGCAAAATCTTTCAGGGCCTCCATCCCCTTTCCGTTGGGGGTCAGGTTTTCCCGCTTGCACTCCAGCTCATAAGGGAATTCCTCCAGAAGGCCGGCGGTCAGCGGCTCCCCTTTCCCCCCGTGGCGCAGGCGGCGGGTGACGGTGACCACCCGGCTCTCCCGCTCCCAGTCAAACTCCAAAAAGAGTTTGGAGAAGGCGGGGTGGGCCTCATATTCCCTCTGGGTGGAGAGGACCGGCTCCAGGTAAAAGAGCACCTCCCCTTGGATGGCATCCCCCCCGCGGTTGTGGAGGGTAAGCGTCCGGGAAGTCACCGGTAGGCGGGGGTACACCCCGCAGAACAGCTCGGCAGTCAGATTCCCCTTTTGTCCAAAGTAGGTCACCCCACCCCCTTGGAGCTTGACCTGGTGTTCTGTCCCCTCTTGATAAAAAGGGGCGGCGGTGGGGGCCAAGCAGCCCTGTGGCCCTTGAAAAAAGGCGTAAACCCCTTGTGGGTGGCACAGCAAGTCCTCCCCCCTCCGAGTGAGCTCGATCTCCCCCTTGCGGAAGAACCCTGCCCCCACGTCGGTGAGAACGTCGGTCACCTCCCCATTGCAGAGAAAGACGCACCGGGGGGACTGGGGATGCACTTTCCCCACATATTCCTCCAACTGGGGCTGTATGGCAGGGGCAGGCCCCTCCTCCCCCTCCCCGCGGCAGACGGCTGGGTCGCCGGACACTGGCTCCTCCAAAAACTCCCGGGCGGACTTCATCCGCTTATCCCGCAGGAAGCGGCGCTGCATGGCATTTTCAAAGAAGGCGTTGTCCAAGGCGGCAAGGCTCATCCCCACGTGGTGGGCCATATAGCTCTTCACCACAGTTGAACTATTCCCCTCCAGGCGGGAGGGGGTCAGGTCCAGCGCCTCATAAAGGCCGTATTTCCCCCACAGGCCAAGGGCTTCCAGCTCTTTCAAATTGGCAAAGGCGCCTTGGGGGCTGAAAGGCAATACCAGGTAGGTGGAATAGGGGGAGAGGACCAACTCCTGGTCCAAGCCGTTCTTTACCCCTAACAGCTGTACCCCGTGGGCTTTGTACTGGTAGTTGAGCTCCCCGTCGAAGGCATAGTACCCGCTTTCGCTGATCCCCCAAGGCAGTTTTTTGGCCCGAACCCGCTTCTTTTGGCAGTAGAGGCAGTAGCGCAGGCCCTCGCAGAGCAAAGTGCCCTCCCCGGCGGGGAGCAGCAGGTGGGGCATGTAGTATTCAAACATGGTGCCGGTCCAGGAGAGGGGTCCGGCATAGAAACCGCTGCGGCTCATGGAGCGGTTCATCGCCCCCCAATGGCGGCGGGGGGCCTGACCCATGCTGAGGGCAAAGTAGCTCATCATCCGCGCTTCGCTCATCAAGAAGTCGTAACAGGAGGCACTGAGCTCCCCCGTTTCGCTGTCGTACCCGATGGAGAAGAGGTTCCTCTTTTTGTTGTAAAAGGGGGATAGATCTGTCCCATCCACCAGCGCCTCCACCCGCCGGATCAGGCCGGTGAGGGCCGGTTCCTCCCCCCGGTACTCCTTGAGCCCCTCTTTGAGCGCTACAAGGCAGCAGGCCAGGTTGCCGCTGTCCACCGCCGAGACATAACGGGGCGGCAGCACCGTGAGGGAGCTGGTGTCGTACCAGTTGTACAGGTTCCCCTGCCATTTTTCCAGCCTCTCCACCGAAGCGATTGTCCTCCCCACCCGCAGGGCCAGGCCCTTGGAATCGATGAGCCCCAGATCCCGGGCCGCCAAGGCGGAGAGCAGGTACATGCCGATGTTGGTGGGGCTGGTGCGCCGCGCCTCCCGGAGCACCGGGGCAAACTGGACATTGTCCGGCGGCAGGAAGTGGTTTTCCCGGTTCACATAGTCCTCGTAAAAATTCCACATGGCCGCCGCCTGGCTTTGAAGGGCGTCCCGCTGGGCTGGGGTCAGCTTCCCCCGTTTGCGGCTTCCGCTCTGGGCGGTGAACCAGACAAAGGGGATGATCAAGGAGAAGCAGAGGCCGAAAAACCGCCCCTCCCCGCTGCGGGAAAACAGGAGGAGTAGGCCCAGCATCTGGGCAGGCAGATACCGGGAGAGGGCCAGCCCTCCCCCGCCGGATTGGGCGGCTGTCCTCCACTCCAAGCATTTTCGGTGGGTAAAAAACCGCCGGATCCCCCCTCGGACTGCTCCATCCAGGGCGACAAAGCTCCTCTGGGGCAGCAAGATGAGGGAGGAGGCCGCCCGTCCCAGCAGTTCAAAGGCCTTGGGGATGGCGCCGGTGAAGTATTTGCGGCTGACCGCAAACCACCCGCCGGCCAAGACAGTCTCCAGGGCGGATACCACCGGGGAGAGGCAAAGGGCCAAGAGCGCCGCGACAGCGAGGGCGGCTGCAGTCCGGCCTGTGGAGCAGGCTGCTAAGACCACCGCCAGCAGAACCGCCGCCGGGGTCAGGGAGCGGCGCAGGTTGTCCCCAATCTTATAGCGGGAAAGAGGGGAAAACTGCCCATCCCACAAGCAGCCGGCATTCTGCCAATCACCCCTCACCCAGCGGTGAAGCCGCTCCAGCCACTCGGTAGCGGTGCGGGGGGCGGCGTCTGCCAGCTCAATGTCAGACAAAAAGCCGGTGCGCAGAATCTCCCCTTCCAGCACATCGTGGCTGAGGACTTGGTTTTGGGGGAACCTCTCGGAAAGAAGGTCGAAAAAGGTATCCACCCAGAAAATTCCCTTACCGCAGAAGATGGACTCGCCAAACAAATCCTGGTACCCATCCCGGCTGACCAGGTCGTAGGGGGTCACCCCTCCCCAGCCCTCCATCAAACGGGAAAACCGGGTCTTCCCCTCCATGCGGGTGACCATCCGGGGGGTGAGGATGCCGTAGCCCTCGGTCACCCGCCCCAGGGCCTTGTCCACCTCCGGCCGGTTAAGGGGATGGACCGCCGCGGCGATCATCCGCTTGGCCGAGCCGAAGAGGAGCTGGGTGTCGCTGTCCAGGGCGATGACTAAGGGGCAGTCCTGCACCAGTGCGGCATCCCCACAGAAGGTGTGCCAGGTGACCGGGAAGCCCTTCAAAAACCGGACCCATTCCACCAGGGCGCCCCGTTTGCGCTCCCAGCCGCGGTACAAATCCTCCTGCCGCAAATAGGTACGAGGGCGCAGGGCCAGCAGGAACCGGCTCCCCCAACGGCTGTTCAATTCTTCAATCATCTCCCGGGCGGCCCTGGCTTGGGAATCATCCTCTGGCGCGGTGAGGGCCGGACCCTCTGGAAAGTCTGCCAGCACGCAGAACACCAGATTTTCCTCCCGGTTCGAGAGATAGAGCTGCTCCAAGTGCTCCCCCAGTTCCCCCATCCGGGCAGCGGAAGGCAAAAGGGTGGTCACCACCACGGCGCACCGGGGGGCTTCCCCTGGTGTGAGCTCCATCCGGGGGAGGTAATCCGTCTTGACGCCGGCCATGGCAAGGCGCTGCAAAAAGGGGCCGCACGCCTCCCACAGGGGAAGGTATAGAGCCGGGACAATCCACCCGTTTTTTGCCCACCAACCACCCGCCAAGGAGAGGGCCAGCGGAAGAAGGCCCTTCCCCCACAGGAGGAGTCTCCCCCGCCGGCGGCGGGCCTCCTCCATCTGGACCTGGTGGCGGAGGGGATACCCCACGTGGCGGGTGCGCTCCACGCCGCCGGCACGGGCTTGGTTCACTGCCCAGCGGGCCACTGTTTCCTCTTTTTCCCTTTGCAGCTTGGCGATCCAAGCCACGGTGCGGCGGTATTGGCGGCGGCTTTCCACCGTCATCCGGGGATAGATTCCAGCGGGGTCCTCCCACAGGGTTTCCTCCACCGCGCCCAGTTCCTCCAGGGCGGCGAAGTCCACCCCACCCAGCTGCTGAAGGCCCAGGACCGCCCGGGAAATCCACTCCTCCCGCTCCTCTTCCCCAAAGGCGTCGGCGGCCAATAGCAGGTATGCCACTTTCAGGGAGAGTGCCACCTGCTCCAGCTGTTCCACCGTGAGGCGGCTGCGGCTGTCTTCCATAAGGATCAAATCCCGCAGTTCCTGCTCGCCCAAGGGGTGGCGGCGCAGTTCCCCAAAAAAGAGAACAGCCAGCCTGGCCACTCCCTTGGGGTTGGCTTTTAGGGCAGTGCGGGTCTCCCTCTCCTCCCTGGAAAGGATGTAAAAATTATCCACCAGCCACTGCCCAGCCCCGCTGGGGGAAGAGGCGTTTTTCGCCTCGTGATACCGCAGGGAAAGCTGTTTTTGGGCCCGTTTGCACTGTATCATCAGGGAATAGGCGCTGTCGTCCCATTCTAAGGTTTGCCGGTCCATCGTCTGCCACTTCCTTTGTTTTGGTTGTATTCCTGCTTATTTTGTGAGAAATTAGCAAGAAAAATTCACCAAAACGGCGAAAAGAGGAGCCTTCCCGCCGGAAGGCTCCTCAAAATGGGAAAAAATGTTTAATAATTGCGGGATTCCCGCTTGCGCCGCAAGGTGCGCACCACATTGATGGCGATGGAGAGGCCGATGCAGACCACGAGCAAAATGGGAATAAACCACTCGCTGTACTGCTCATCGTTGCTGAGCACTTCGGTCCACATCTTATCCATGGCCAGGTTGATCTCGGTGGGGAGCTCGTTGAAGAACTCCGATTTCTCGATCACCTCGTCACTGGGGTAGATGATGGGGCTCTCTTGGGTCTCCTCATCCAGCAGTTCAAAAGCCGCGTCGTTGGGGGAGGAATAGCCGATGTACTCCGCGTTGGCGGCGCCCACTTCCGGCTCGCACATAAAGTTGATGTACATCTCGGCGGCTTCTTTGTTCTTCGCCTCCTTGGGGATGCACATGGCGTCCAGGAACCGGTTGGTCCCCTCCCGGGGGATGGCGAAGGCCAGGTCGGGGTTGTCGTCGATCATGGTGACCGCATCGCCGGCATAGTAGGGGGCGATGGCTGCCTCGCCGCCGGTCATCTTGTCGAAGATTTCATCCATGACATAGGCCTGCACCAGGTACTTCTGGTCTTTGAGGGCCTCGGTGGCCTCCCGGAGCTGATCGGTGCTGTCGGGGTTCATAGAGTAGCCGCATTTTTTCAGGGCAATGCCAAAGGCGTCCCTGGGGTTGGAGAACATCAGGATTTCCCCAGCGTAGTCCGCATCCCACAGGATGTCCCAGGTCTCCATATCCTTGCTTTCATCCACCAGGGTGGTATTGTAGATGATACCCACCACACCCCAGGTATAAGGCACCGAATAGAGGTTCTCCGGGTCATAGGGCTGGTACTTGAACTCTTCGCTGATGTGCTTAAAATTGGGGACGTTGTCAAAGTTTATGGGGGAGAGCATCCCCTCGTTGATCATCCTGGCGACCATGTAGTCGGAGGGGATGATCACGTCATAGCTGACGCCGCCGGTTTTCAGCTTGGCGTAGAGCTCCTCATTGGTGGCGAAGTTGGTGTAGTTGACCTTGATGCCGGTCAGCTCCTCAAACTCTTTGTTGACATTCATCGAGTCGTCCGACCCATCGGAGATGTACTCGCCCCAGTTGTAGACGTTGATGGAGATGTTCTGTCCTTTGAAGCGGGTGTAGTATTCCATATCCAGGTCTTCTTCCTCCAAGGCAAAAGCGGCGCTGGAAAGGCCGGCAGCCAATGCGAGGGCCAAAAGGAGGGCAAAAATCCGTTTCATCCTAGTCCTCCTCCTTCCGGTTCAGCCGTTTTTCCCGGCGGGCCTCCACAATGTTGGACCCTAACAGCACCAGCAGCACCACCACAAAGATGATGGTGGACAGGGCGTTGATCTGGGGGCTGACCTTGCGCCGAGTCATGGAATAGATGGCGATGGGCAAGGTCTGGGAGGTGGGCCCGCTGACAAAGTAGGAGATGATGAAGTCGTCGATGGAATAGGTGAACGCCATCAGGAAGCCCGCCATAATGCCGGGCATAATCTCCGGGATGACCACCTTCCAGATGGCCTGTGCCGGGCTGCACCCCAAATCCTGGGCCGCCTCAAAGGTGTGTTTGTCCATCTGCCGCAGCTTGGGCAGCACATTGAGGATGACGTAGGGGGTGCAGAAGGTGATGTGGGCCAGAAGCAGGGTGAAGAAGCCCAGCTCCATGTCCACGTTGAATTTGTCCCGGATGAAGACAAACAGCAGCAGCATGGAAACGCCGGTGACAATCTCCGGGTTGATGATGGGCAGGTAGGTGACGTTCATCACCAGGCTTTTCGCCCATTTTTTCATGCCGTTGATTCCGATGGCCGCCAATGTGCCAATCACCGTCGCCACCACCGAGGCGATAGCCGCGATGACAAGGGTGTTGAACAGGGCGGAGAGGATCATCTCGTTGTGAAACAGTTTAACATACCAATCCAAGGTGAAGCCGGTGAACACCCCGCGGGATTTGCTCTCATTAAAGGAGAACACAATCAGCACCAGGATGGGCAGGTAAAGGAAGCCCAGCGCCACCGACATATATGCTTTGGAATACCAGCTAGTCTTTTTCATATGATCATATCCTCCTTATCCTCACCGTCAAACTGGTTGGTGATGCTCATGCAAAGGAGGATTAGAACCATCAGCACCAAGGCGATGGCCGCACCCAGGTTGGGGTTGTAGGCGTTGCCCAGGAACTGGAGCTCAATCAGGTCGCCGATCAGCAGGTTGCCGCCGCCGCCCAGCATCCGGGAGATAATAAAGGTGGAGACCGCCGGTACAAACACCATGGTGATACCGGTGGTGATGCCCGGCATGCTCAGGGGGATCAGCACCCGGCGCAGAATCTGCGGGGTGCTGGCCCCCAAGTCCTGAGCCGCTTCGATGACGCTGTTGTCGATCTTGGTCATGATGGAATACAGGGGCAGGATCATAAAGGGCAGGTAGTCGTACACCATGCCCAGCACCACGGCACCCTGGGTGTTGATCATCTCAAAGGGCCCAAGGCCGATAAAGCCCAGCAGCCGGTTGATGATGCCGTTTTTTTCCAGCAAGGTCATCCAGGCGTAGGTGCGAAGCAAAAAGTTCATCCAGGTGGGCAGCATCACCAGCATCAGCATGGTGCGCTGCTGGCTCCCGGTTTTCCGCGACAGAATGTAGGCTAACGGATAGGCGATCACCAGGCAGAGCACCGTGGCAATGGCCGCCAGCCAGATGGAGCGCATCAAAACCGGGGTGTACTCCCCCACCGCAGAGATGTTTTCCAGCGTATAGGCGCCGGAGGAATCGGTGATCGCAAAGGCGGCCACCAACAGGAGGGGCACCACGGTAAAGATGACCATCCAAATTACGTATGGGTAGGCAGAGTATCTACTTTTCATTCTTCATCCTCCATCTTGTGCATGATGTGGATGTCGAAGGGGTCAATGCGCATGCCGATGATGGAGCCGGGCTCCTCCATTTTGGTGGAGTGGATCATCCAGTTGTAGCCAGCGGCCTCCACCATCATTTCAAAGTGAACGCCTTTGAAGATGACCGAATTGACCACGCCGTTGAGCTGGCCCTCATCCGGGGCAACGACCTTGACGTCTTCAGGCCGGACCACCACGTCCACCCGTTTCATCTGGCCGAAGCCCTTGTCCACACATTCAAATTCATTGCCGGCAAACTGCACTTTAAAATCGTCGTACATCAGGCCGTCCATGATGTTGCTTTCACCGATGAAGTCGGCCACAAAGGCGTTGGCCGGTTCGTTGTAAATGTCTTGAGGGGTGCCGATCTGCTGGATGTAACCGTCCTTCATGACCACTACCCGGTCGGACATGGTAAGTGCCTCTTCCTGGTCATGGGTGACATAGATGAAGGTGATCTCCAGGCTCTGCTGGATGCGTTTGAGCTCGATCTGCATCTCTTTGCGCAGTTTTAAGTCAAGGGCGCCCAAGGGTTCGTCCAGCAATAGGACTTTGGGATGGTTGACCAGCGCCCGGGCGATGGCTACCCGCTGCTGCTGGCCGCCGGAAAGCTGGTTGATGTTGCGCCGCTCAAACCCTTTGAGGTTGACCAGCTCCAGCATCTCCCGCACCCGCTGTTTGCGCTCCGATTCCGGCATTTTGCGCAACTTCAGGCCGAACTCGACATTTTCATACACGTTTAAATGCGGGAACAAGGCGTACCGCTGAAACACGGTGTTCAGCTGGCGTTTGTGAGGGGGTAGGTCGTTGATCCGCACCCCGTCAAAAAAAATGTCGCCTTCCTTTGGCTCCACAAATCCACCGATGATTCGCAGCGTTGTGGTTTTCCCACAACCGGAGGGGCCAAGGAACGTGACAAATTCCTTGTCGTGTATCTCCAGGTTCAACCCGTTGAGTACACGCTCGCCGTCGTATTCGACGACGATGTCTTTTAAATTGATAATACAGTTTTCCATTCTGCATCCCCCTTTGCGGATTTTTAGCCCTGCCGGCCCCTACGGGGCCCCATGGGCCCACAGCGCCTTTTGACCGCTCCCCGCAAAAGGTTAGTTTCTAATCGTGGCGGCCGGAAAACCGGCGCCCGTTGTTAGGCGGTACATACGTCGCTGTGCTCATTTTTACTGTTTACACAGATGCAAAAACCAATATAACATAATTCTTAGAATTGTCAATGATTTTTCGCAAAAAATCCATATTTATCTGCATTTTGCGGGATTTCTGCCGATTTTTTGGGTAAAACCACCTGTTTTTCTCAAAAATTCTCTGATTTTCTCTAAGAATCATCGGTTTTCACCACTCATATTTTCCTTTTTTTCCCAATGTTATAAAGGTGGCCTTTTGCAAGGGAACACTGCCCTTCCACCGGATGCTTTTTCCTCCCGAATTCAGGCGGATTCTCCCCGCCGCTCTTCCACAGGCAGGGGAATTTGTGCTACAATAATCGCAAAGCGATTCCCAGCGGGAATCCCGCCCAGTCGAGCGTCTCCTGCAAACAAAAGTAAAAGCGAAGGATGGTCGTGTTATTATGTCTACCCAAGCAGTTAAAGAATATTTGGATCAATTTGGCCGGGGTGGGGATATCCTCACCTTTGAAGCCACCACCGCCACCGTGGAACTGGCTGCCCAAGCAGTGGGAGTAGAGCCTGCACGCATTGCCAAAACCCTTTCCCTTCAAGGGAAAGAAAGCCCACTGATCATCGTGATGGCAGGGGATGCCAAACTCTACAACGGCGCTTATAAAGCCCAATTCGGCCTCAAGGCGAAGATGCTCACCCCAGAGGAGGCGCTGGAAAAAACCGGTCACGCTGTCGGCGGGGTCTGCCCTTTTGCCCTTCCTGAAGGGATTCCGGTATACCTGGATGTCTCCCTCCAGCGGTTTTCCACTGTGTTCCCCGCTTGCGGGAGCAGCCACAACGCCATTGAATTAACCCCTCAGGAGCTGTTCGATTATTCCCGGGCCGCCGGGTGGGTGGACGTCTGCAAAGGCTGGCGGGAAGAAGAATAGAGGGTAAAGGTATGTGTGTTGTGCCCGGTTCCCAACATAATTTTTAAATACTCACGCCCTCTCCCGACAAAAATTGCAAAAAGGGCTTGCAAATTGAAAAGCGCCATGCTATAATAATAAAGCTTTCTGGGTATGGCGCAGATTGGTAGCGCGCTACCTTGGGGTGGTAGAGGCCGTGGGTTCAAATCCCGCTACTCAGACCAAAGCAGCCGGTGTACACTTGTACACCGGCTGCTTTCTTTTTGCCCCAGCCCCGCGGAACAGTTTTTCTTAGTAAAACATAACGGCTGCCAAGGATTGATACATTTTCCCTTGACGTTAACACTGTGCTGCATTTTCTATGAAATCCAGAAGTGGGAGAACCCACTATGTCGTGACCGTCAGCCAGCTCCCTAAGATTTGGGAGTTTCCACTTAGATGCTCTGGGTGGAAACCGATGAAGAATATAAGTTTGCAGGCGATATGGACGACGGAAAGCACATGGGAGTTCTGTTGGGGGAATATATATCAATTTTATCGTCCATGCAAAAACTCCTCAATACTGAGTATGAAGATCTGCAGACAGGCCTTTTGATGCCGATATGAGAGCATTCTCAAGGAAATGGGAGAATTGCCAAAAGGCGCTTTTCTTTAGATAGATATCCCAATACAGCAAAAAAACCAGGCTCAATTGAACCTGGTTTTTGGTCTGAGTAGCGGGATTTGAACCCACGGCCTCTACCACCCCAAGGTAGCGCGCTACCAATCTGCGCCATACCCAGAAACTGCTTATTTAAGATACCACATTTCGCTCCAAGTTGCAACCCTTTTTTCAAGATTTGGTGCGAACTCTCAAATTTTCGCCTTGCTCCTCCAAAAATTTTTCGCATTCTTTCCCCTGCAGCCGCATACAATTTCCTCAAGCGGCACAAAAATGCCCACCATTTTCGCCAAAGGGGGATTTCCCATGCAGACTATCGGCCTGTGGACCGGCCTTGCCACCTTCCTCATCATCGCTCTGTTCCACCCCTTGGTGGTCCTTGCTGAGGAGAAATTTTCCAACAAAATTTGGGTTGCCTTCCTCGCCGCAGGGATTCTCTTCTTGGTGCTGTCCCTGCGCACCGCCGCCCCTCTCCTCTCCGCTGTACTGGGAGTGCTGGGCTTCACCTGTCTGTGGAGCATCAAGGAGCTCTCCGACCTCTCTTCCCATGGAAACCGCGCCAGAGCCGCCCGGCACAATCCGCCGCGCAGCCGGTAACCAATCCTTTGAGAGGACAAAATTTTTATGGCTCAAACGCCTTTTTATCAGGATTTCTTCCCTCTCCTTCCAAACTTGATGAAAAAAACCTCTTGACAGATTCCAAAAGACGCAGTATCATGTAGAAAAATTCAACACAGACAAAAGCTGTGAAGAGAAGAGTAGATCACAAGGCGTGTCACAGAGAGCCTCGGCTGGTGGAAAGAGGTACAAAGAATGTGGTTGAACATGGTCTCGGAGCTGCGTACCGACCGCCGGTTTCCCCGGCATAGGATACGACGGGTGCGCCCGTAATCGCGTCAGAGTATCGGCTCATCGGCCCGTACTTGTCAAGGCTCATGCCGTGAGGCATGGGTGAATTAAGGTGGTAACACGAAGCTATTTTAGCTCTCGTCCTTGAAATTGTTTTTCGAGGACGGGGGCTTTTTTATTGTGATTTTCGCCGCTCCCACATTTGTCTTTGAATTTTGCCCAATCACAAAAGGAGGCACACACCCAATGATTCAATTAAGCAACATCTCCAAACGGTTTGAAACCCCTGGCAAGGTGGTGGAAGCGGTCAAACACGTCACCCTTTCCATCGACAAGGGGGATATCTTCGGTATCATGGGCTTTTCCGGCGCGGGAAAATCCACCTTGGTGCGCTGCATCAACCTGCTGGAAACCCCCACTGAAGGCACCGTCACCGTAGACGGGGTGGAACTGACTGGCCTTTCGGAAAAAGAACTGCGGCAAGCCCGCAAAAACATCGGGATGATCTTCCAGCACTTCAACCTGATGCCCTCCCGCACAGTGTTTGAAAACATCGCCTATCCCCTCAAAGGCCGCCCCAAAGAGGAGATTGAGAAGAAGATCACCTCCCTGCTGGAGCTGGTCGGCCTCTCGGACAAACGGGATGTCTTCCCCTCCCAGCTCTCCGGCGGGCAGAAGCAGCGGGTGGCCATCGCCCGGGCTTTGGCCACCGACCCCCAAGTCCTCCTCTGCGACGAGGCCACCAGCGCTCTGGACCCCCAGACCACCACTGCCATCCTCAAGCTGCTGAAACAGGTCAACCGGGAACTGGGGGTGACCATCGTCATCATCACCCACGAGATGGCGGTGATCAAGGAAATCTGCAACCGGGCCGCGGTGATGGAACACGGCGAAGTCATTGAACAAGGGGATGTGTACAGCCTTTTCGCCACCCCACAGAGCCCGGTGACCCAAGGGTTTATCAACACCTCCTCCCTGGCCCAGAAGGTGGAGGAGTTGGACCGGGAAGGCTCCCCCGTGGTGGCCTTGAAACCCGGGGAACAGATTTTGCAGCTGACCTACCTGGGGATGGGGGCCTCCCAAGCGCTGATCTCTGAAGTGTCCCGGAAGTTTTCCATCAACTGCAACATCGTCTTCGGTTCCATTGAAATCATCCAGGAATCCCCCTTGGGCCGGCTCATTATCATTGCCAGCGGCCGGGAGGGGGACATCGCCCAGGCCATCGCCTATCTGCGGCAGCAAAAGGTAGAAGTGGAGGTACTCAAACAATGCCAGAAGTAATCGCAAGCCTGATCCCCAACGTCCTTGACCGGGTGCCCGAACTGGTCAAAAGCTTTCAGCAGACCTTGTATTTAATCGCCTTTTCCGGCGCGATCTCCTTTGTCATCGGCATGGTGCTGGGGGTGGTGCTCACCGTCACCAAACCGGGCAACATCCTGGAAAACAAACTGGTATACACTACATTGGACCGGGTAATCAACCTGTTCCGCTCCATCCCCTTCATCATCCTCATCGGCGCCCTCATCCCCCTCACCCGCGCGGTGGTGGGGACTGCCATCGGCACCAAGGGGGCCATCCTGCCTTTGATCTTCGGCACCGTGCCCTTCTTCGCCCGGCAGATTGAGACTGCCTTAGCCCAGATGGACAAGGGCCTCATCGAAGCCGCCCAGGCCATGGGCTCCAGCCCCTGGGAGATCATCTTCCGGGTCTATCTCAAGGAGAGCGTGCCGGGCATCGTCCGGGCAACCACCATCACCTTTGTCAGCTTGGTTGGCCTCACCGCCATGGCTGGCGCTGTGGGCGGCGGCGGCCTAGGGGACTTCGCCATCCGCTACGGCCACCAGCGCAACATGGTGGACATCACCTATGTCACTGTGGTGATCATCCTTCTCATGATCAGCCTGATCCAAGGGATCGGCAATTATATCATCAAGAAAACCACCCATTAATCCAAAACCAATGAAAAAAGGAGAATCCATTATGAAAACCACGAAACGCCTCGCATCCGCCCTGTTGGCCGCAGCCCTAGCTCTTTCTTTCACCGCCTGTTCCGGAAAACCCGCTGAAAATTCCTCCTCTGGGGAGGGTGGCAAAACCGTCGTCAAGATCGGCGTTGTCGGGGAGAACAGCGAGCAGTGGGAGCCAGTAAAAGCTGCCCTCGCTGCGGACAACATTGAGATTGAACTGGTCAAATTCAGCGAGTACAGCCTGCCCAACCAGGCTTTGGCCGATGGGGACATCGACCTAAACAGCTTCCAGCACTACGCCTTTCTAAACAAGGAAATCGAGGAAAAGAACCTGGATCTGACAGTGATTGGCGAGACCATCATCGCCCCCTTAGGCATCTACTCGGTCAACGTCCAGGAGGTCTCCCAGGTCAAGGAGGGGGATAAAGTGGCCATCCCCAGCGACGCCACCAACGGCGGCCGCGCCCTCAAGCTGCTGGAATCCGCCGGCCTTTTGAAGATGGACCCAGAGGTGGGGTACCTGGGCACCAAGGCCGACATCGTCGAGAATCCCCTAAACCTGGATATCTATGAGGTGGAAGCTGCCCAGACCCCCAGCCTTCTGCCTGACGTAGCTATCGCAGTGATCAACGGCGGCCATGCAGTGGACGCTGGGTTGATCCCCGCCCAGGATGCCATCTTCCTGGAGTCCACCGACAGCAGCGAAACGGAGAACAACCCCTTTATCAACGTCATCGTCGCCCGCACTGCAGATAAAGACAATGAGGTGTACAAAAAAGTGGTGGACACCTACCACACCGACGCTGTGGCCAAGGTGATCGAAGAAACTTACAAAGGCTCCTACCTCCCCGCTTGGACCAACCAATAACTTTTATGTCCTGCGCGAAAAAAGGCACCGGCTATAAGCTGGTGCCTTTTTGGTTGGATATTGGGGATTCATCCTCCGGGCCTTCATAGGCCGCGAATTTTCCGGGGAAAAGGGTCTCTTCCACAATCCGGGCGCAGTCGATGACACAGCCGCGGCAGCTGCGCAGCCGGTCAGTGACCCCATCGGTCCCCCGGAGCACCTTGCAGGCCACCGTTCTGTTCTTCTCTGCAAAGGATTCGGCCATCTGGCGGCCCAAAGCAAAGGTCGCCAATTTAGTTGCGGGCTTTTGCAGGTTGGCATCGCTGTTCCGGAGGCCCGCCAAAAACACCATGGCACAAACGCTGCCGCAGGTCTCCTGCATGCCGGCGATTCCCAGGCCAAACCCCTCCGACGCGCGGAACGCAGTCACTTCATCCATCCCCAACAAATCGCAATAGGTGCAGACCACCGCCTGGCAGCAGTTATAGCCTCCCGCATGGCGCTTTGCCGCCAATTCCACTCTACTTTTTTCCAACTTCATTCTCCCCTTTGATTGGCGGAAAGGTATCCGTCATTTTTATCATAGGTAAAATATTATGTATTTTATAATTTTAATTTATTTTATCTATGAATTTCATGGGTATTGTATCACATTCCCAGAAGGTATGCAATGGATTTTGCCAAGGTTTTCTCGCCAGTTCCCCGAAATTTGCCGGGCATGGCTGTGCCATCGGCGCACAAACTAATGCAGGGTGATTAAATGCAAGAGTATTATCAGGCAAATTCCGACCTTTCCGCCTATTTCAATTCCCTGCCCAACCATGTGCAGATGTTCATTCTCCAGTCCAATGTGGAGATTTCCACCCTGGGGGAACTGATGCAGGTGGCCGAGCATCTCAAAGAAACGCTGTAACCAAAGGATGTGATTGTATGTTCGCTCATATCAACCGGGAGGGCTGTATCTCCTGCGGCCTTTGCGTGGAACTCTGCCCAGAAGTTTTCTGCATGGCGGAGGACGGCATTGCCGCTGTCCACCAAAGCCCTGTGCCCAAAGAAGCCAAACAAGGGGCCATCACTGCCCAGGAGAGCTGCCCTGTCTCGGTCATCACAGTAGAGGAGTAATCTTTGAAACAAAAACAGGGGAGGATATAGGTATCCTCCCCTGTTTTGCTTGCTTTATTTTTGGAAAAAGCCCTCCACTACCTGGTTGACCAGCTTGCCATCGGCTTTGCCTTTCACCAAAGGCATCAGATTTTTCATAATGAGGCCCTTCTCCTTGACGGTGGGCACCTCAATGCCAAGGCTGGACAGCACCGATTCCACCGCCGCCCGGATCTCCTCCTCGCTCATGCTTTGGGGGGCGAACTCGGAGAGGACCTTCAATTTGAACTCGCATTCCTCGATGATGTCCTGGCGGCCGGCGGCGCTCTCCAGTGTTTCCTTGACCTGCTTGATCTCCTTGAGGATGATGGCGTCTTCCTCCTCCTCGGTCAAATCCTCCCGCTTGTCCTTGGCCTTGGCCTTCAGGGCGGAGAGGAGAAGGGACAGTGCGTCCTTTCGGGCGTGCTCCTTGTTTTTCAGCGCCATCATCATTTGTTTCTGCACTTCTTGGGTCTTTGCCATAGGGAAACAACCTCCTGTCAAATAGGTTACATATTAAATAAATGCATTGGATTTTTAACGAGGGATCGCCGCTGCCGACCGGAACCGTTCCACCACCTCCACCAACTGTTCCAAAAAGGCCTCCTCGCCAAAGGTGTTGATTTTGAAGAACATCGCCTGGCTGCCGCCGGTGGCGATGGCTACAAGGTGGATCTTCCCCTCCGATTCCAGCATAGTGACCCCCAGGCTGACCCGATTGCCCCCAGTGTAACTGTAGCGCTCGTATGCCTGGACACAGCATCGCACATTGCCGATACGGCAGCGGCTTTCCTCCTCCAAACTGGCGGAGGCGCTCCCCCCTAGTATCCCGTTTTGCAGCTCCTGGGAAAACACATCCAAATTCCCAGGGAAATCGGTTACATATTGGGCCATGGGTTCCCTCCTTTTCCCGGCTCCTCCCCTGTGCTTGTGGACAGGAACGCCACATAAGCCAGCAGGGTTTCTTTCTGATTTTCCACCTGGCCGTCGATGACCGCCTGAACCAACTGTTCCAGCAGCGCCCCCACTTGAGGCCCTTGGGGGATGCCCAGCTGCAACAGATCGCAGCCGGTGACCGCCAGCTGTTTGAGGCTGAAGCACTGCCCTTCCCGCAAAACGGCTTGGGCGGCGGCCTCCACCTCCCGGAGGTTTGCCAAACGGGGCGGCTGGAAAGCCAGGGCTTGCGCCAGGGTATCCGCCTCCTTGACCGCCAGCCACTGGAAAAAGACCTCCTCCCCCCAGCGGCCCAGCTGGCGCTTGACCCACCTCTCCTCCGGGAACACCGGCCGGTCGTGAAGATGGATGAGGAGAAGTACCCGTTCCCCCAATAAACGGGGAACCCGCAACCGCCTCAGCACCGTCCCAGCCAGTTCCAAGCTTTTTTGAGCGTGGCCATAGAAGTGTCCTGTTCCCTCTCCGTCCAAGGTGAAACAGCCGGGCTTGCCGCAATCATGAAGCAGCATGGCAAGGCGCACTGCCAATTCAGGAGAGGATGCCTCCACTGCGGCACAGGTGTGCTCCCACACATCCCGGTCGTGGTGAGGGTTGTACTGCAAAAATCCCTCCATTGGGAAAAGCTCTGGCAAAATTGCAAAAATCACCTGAGGGAACTCCCTCAGCACCCGACCGGCGTCTATGCCGCAGAGAAGGCGTGAAAACTCTGCCCAGATCCGTTCCGCCGCCACATAACAGAGGAGTTCCCGGGATTCCAGCACCGCGGCAGAAGTTTTTTCCTCCAGCCGAAACCCATAGCAGGCGGCGAACCGCAGCGCCCGCAGGATCCGGAGGGCGTCCTCCCGGAACCGTTCCCCTGGGTCCCCCACACAGCGGATGATCCCATTTTTTAGATCTTCCCGGCCGCCGAACCGGTCGATCACCTGCCCATCCCGGCGGCATGCCATGGCATTGACGGTGAAATCCCGCCGGGCCAGGTCCGCCTCCAAATCCGGGACAAACCGAACCTGATCCGGATGGCGGTGGTCGGTGTAGGCGCTCTCCGCCCGGAAGGTGGTCACTTCAAAGGGCTCCCCCTCCCACACCACTGTAACAGTGCCGTGGGCGATACCGGTAGGTATGGCGTGGGGGAACCGGGCCAGCACCTCCTCCGGGCGGGCAGAGGTGGCGATGTCCCAATCCTGGGGGACTCGGCCCAAAAGGCTGTCCCGGACACAGCCGCCCACCGCATAGGCGGCAAATCCGGCTGTTTCCAGCGCCTCCAAAAGGCCCGATACCCCTACTGGCAAAAACATGTCTCATCCCCCTTATTACCGTTCCTATTATACACTTCCCCCGGTTTGTTGAAAAGTCCGGGTGCAAGCTCTCTTTTCCTTCAAAAGTTTTGGGTTGTTATTCCGCTGCCTGCATTCTATTTAAAATACCTCTCAGCTGGTCAGCCAACATATCCTCTTTGCCAATATAGGTTTCACCTTCAAAAATCATGGTATTCCACAAATCATGCAGCTGCTGCGCTCCAATGGGGTTGTCACAAAGTTCGTAAGCGGCATAGATGTTGCTAATTAGTGCCTTCATCGTCTCCTGATTGGACAGATCCTCCTTCTCAGCTTTATCAATCGCAAACAGAATTAGCGTGTTACAGCGCTGTATTCTACTTTCGGTATACTCCTGCTCCTTTTTGTAGCTTCCTAGGAAGAACGAAGCGGCAATTGCCGCAGCAAAAGCTATGCAAACCACAATTTTGACAGCTCCTCTCACAACAGCGCTCCCCCTTCCGATACAATTCTACGGTCTTATAGTACCACACCGCCAGGCTTTTCACAACCGAGCAAAAAAAGAAAATCCCCCGCCGCAGCGAGGGATCTTTTTTACTCCAATTCGGCTTTGCCGGTGTAGAGCTGGTAGTACCGGCCCTTTTTCTCCAGGAGCTCCTCATGGGTGCCCCGCTCGATGATCTCCCCCTGCTCCAAGACCATGATGGCCTTGGCATTTCGCACAGTGGAGAGGCGGTGGGCGATGACAAACACCGTCCGGCCGGCCATCAGGCGGTCCATGCCCTTCTCGATAAGCTTCTCGGTCCGGGTGTCGATGGAGCTGGTGGCCTCATCCAAAATCAGCACAGGCGGGTTGGCCACCGCTGCCCGGGCGATGGACAGCAGCTGCCGCTGGCCTTGGGAGAGGTTGTCGCCATCCCCGGTGAGGACGGTGTCATACCCCTGGGGCAGGTGCTTGATAAAGGCGTGGGCGTTGGCCAGTTTGGCCGCGGCGACCACCTCTTCGTCGGTGGCATCCAGCTTGCCGTAGCGGATGTTGTCGGCGATGGTTCCGGTGAACAGGTGGGTATCCTGCAAGACGATCCCCAAGGAGCGGCGCAGGGAGTCCTTTTCAATCAGCCGGACATCGATTCCGTCGTAGGTGATGGTGCCCGACTGGATTTCATAAAACCGGTTGATCAGGTTGGTGATGGTGGTTTTGCCCGCACCGGTGGAACCCACAAAGGCGATTTTCTGGCCGGGTTTGGCAAACAGGCTGATGTCGTGGAGGATGGTCTTATCCTTGTTGTAGCCAAACACCACGTTGTGGAACCGCACATCCCCCAGAACCGGCTCCAGCACCACAGTACCGGCGGGGCCTAGGGCTTTCCAGGCCCAAATGCCGGTGTGTTCGCTGGTTTCCTCCAGGGTGCCGTCCTCTTTGCGGATGGCCTCGGTGAGGGTGACGGTGCCTTCGTCCACTTCCGGCTCCACCTGCATCACTTCATACACCCGCTCCGCGCCGGCCAAAGCCGCCAGAATGGTGTTAATCTGCTGGGATAGATGGGAAATGGGGTTCGCCACCTGACGGGTGTACTGGAGGTAGGAAATCAGGGAACCCAGGTCCAAGCCGCCGGCAATGGCCATCAGGCCGCCGACACAGCTGGTGACTGCGTAGTTGACGTGGGAGAGGTTGCCCATCATAGGCATCATGATGCCGGAATAGCTCTGGGCGCTGATGGCCGCTTGGCGCAACGCATCGTTGCGCTCCTTAAACTGGGCTTTAGCCTCTTCTTCATGGCAGAAGACCTTAATGACCTTCTGGCCCTCGATCATCTCTTCGATGTATCCATTTACATTGCCCAGCTTTTGCTGCTGCTGGCCAAAGTAAAACCGGCTCTTACCGCCGATGACTTTGATGAGCAGGAGCATGAGCCCCAAAAAGCCCAGGGAAATCAGGGTGAGCCCAGGGCTTAGGAAGACCATCATAGAAAGGGTGCCAACAAAAGTCAGCCCATTGGAGATCAGCGAGGCGAAGCTGTTGTTGACCGCCTCGCTGACGGTGTCGATATCGTTGGTGACACGGCTCATCAATTCGCCGTGGGTGTGGCTGTCGAAATAGCTCAGGGGGAGCTGTTCCATCTTGTCAAACAAGTCCCGGCGCATCTCATACACCGTCTGCTGGGAGATGTGAACCATAATGCGGGCGTATGCGTAGGAACAGCAGGCACCGGTCAGGTAAACTAGGGCCATCACCGTCAGCATCTTGGCCAAACCGGCAAAATCGCCGGGCAGGATGTAATTGTTGATCAATGGCCGCAGGAAGTAGTTCCCCGCCACCATGGCAAAGGAGCTGGCAAACAGGCATACAATGACTACCACCAGCAGCAGCTTGTGTTTGCCGATATACCCCATCAGGAAGCGGAGAGTTTTTCCCATGTTCTGAGGGCGCGCATACCCGTGTTTGCCCGGTCCGTTGCCGGGTCCGCGCATAGGTGCGGCAGTTTTGGTATTGTTACTCACTCAAACCAGCTCCTTCCTGTTGAGATTGATAGACCTCGCGGTAAATATCGCAGCTTTCCATCAACTCCTCGTGGGTGCCATGGGCCGCCACATGACCGTCATCCAGCACGATGATCTGGTCGGCGTCGCTGATGGAACTGACCCGCTGAGCGATAATGATCTTGGTGGTGCCGGAGAGATCCTCCCGGAAGGCCCGGCGGATTTTGGCATCGGTGGCGGTGTCCACGGCGCTGGTGCTGTCGTCCAAGATGAGAACCTTAGGCTTCTTCAGGATGGCACGGGCGATGCAGAGCCGCTGTTTCTGGCCGCCGGAGACGTTGACGCCGCCTTGGCCCAGGTCAGTTTCCAATCCCTGGGGCATCCGGCTGATGAACTCATCGGCGCAGGCCGCCTGACAGGCCGCCCAGATCTCTTCGTCGCTGGCCGATTCATCCCCCCACAAAAGGTTTTCCCGGATTGTGCCGGAGAACAAGGTGTTCTGCTGGAGCACCATGGCGACGGTGTTGCGCAGGTGTTCCAGGCTGTAGTCCCTCACATCCCGACCGCCCACCAGCACCCGGCCGGAGGTGACGTCGTACAGGCGGGGGATCAGCTGCACCAAGGTGGTCTTGGCCGAACCGGTGCCCCCCAAAATGCCCACTGTAGAGCCGGAGGGGATGGTGAGGTTGACGTCGGTGAGAACCAGATCGTCCTCTTTTCCATCATAGCTGAAGTTCACATGGTCGAAGACCACCGAGCCGTCGGCCACCTGTGCTTGTGGGTCGCAGGCGTCGTCGTTGATATCGGGGACCTCTTCCAGCACTTCCAGGATACGGCGGGCGGATGCCACCGACCGGGAAAGCATCATGAAGATCATGGAGACCATCATCAAGGACATCAAAATCTGGGTCACATAGGTGATGAAGCTGGTCAGTTTGCCCACCTGCAGCGCGCCGGTGTACACCATTCCGCCGCCAAACCACAGGATGGCGATGATGGTGGAGAACATGACCATCTGCATCACCGGCATGTTGAGAACCACAAACCCGAAAGCCTCTTCCGAAGCCTTGCGCAGGTTGCCGTTGGCGGTCTCAAACTTTTTGCGCTCAAAATCCTCCCGGACAAAGGCCTTTACCGTACGGATGCCGATCAGGTTCTCCTGCACAGCGGTGTTCATGTTGTCAATCCGGCCCTGGAGAATGCCAAAGCGTTTGCGCACGTGGCTTATGATGAAATAAAGCGACCCCAGCAATACCGGGATGGCCACCAGGAACACCATGGCCAGCTTGGCGTTGATCATCACCGCCAAAAAGAGGGCGCTGACCAGCATCACAGGGGCGCGAACCAGAATCCGCATGCCCATGGTGATACTCATCTGCATGGCGTTGACGTCATTGGTCAGGCGGGTGATCAGCGAGGCGGTGCTGAACCGTTCAATGTTGCTGAAAGAATACTCCTGGATTTTATTGTACTGGGCTTCCCGCAGCTCGGCGCCGAAGCTCTGCCCAGCGATGGAGGAGCAGCGGGCCAAACCCATGCCAAACCCCATGGATACTACAGCCATTGCGGCCATCAGCAAACCCATGCGGATGGTGTAGGCCGCGTCGTGGTTCTGCACGCCCACATCCACAATGTTTGCCATCACCAAAGGAATCAGCATCTCAAACACTGCCTCCATAATGCCGCACAGGCAGCCCATACCCACCCATTTTTTATACTTGGATAGGTAGGGCGCAAATTTTTTTATCATATTTTCACCCCATATCTCTTTAATGTTAGGAAGGGCTTACAATTTGGTAAGCCGACTTACTATTTATTGTTATCCTATTCTACTTCACCGGATTTTAATTGTCAATACGCACAGATACGAATTCACAAAATGATCATATGTGCCTAAAAAGTAGTCGATATCAAACCTATTGGACAGCAAATTTTGTGCATCTAGCCCCTTGCCGTAGGACTTACAAGAATATTTTTTGGCGGTAGACGCCCTGCCCCAAGCCGCTTTCCCTATAAAGCGAACATCGTTTTTTGGCGCCTAAACTCCCCAATCCCTCAACAGGGCTACCAAAGATAAAAACAGCTCCTTTTTCAAGGGGCTGTTTCCATTGAAATATGTCCGTTTTATCGCGGATGTCTTGCCAAACTTGGACGCAGCTACATGTCCGGTCCTTCCTCCCAGCGCGGGTTCTGGTGGTGGTTCCGCGGCCGCATCCCTTCCGTGTCTTCATCCTCCTCCCGGAGGCGGTTGAGGCTCTCGTACATCCGGCGCAGCAGGTCAGTGAGCAGTTCTTCATCCTGGGGGGTCACCTGGGAAAACAGCGTATCCCGCAGGTGATCTACCTCCTGGCGGCAGTCGTGGGAGGCTTTGCGCCCCAGCTCGGTGATGGTGATCCGGTTGCGGCGGGTATCTTGGGGATCAGGAGCCCGCTGTACAAAACCCACCTTCTCCATCCGCTTAAGGGAGGCTGCAATGGTGGCCTTGCTCACCTTCAGGCAATCGGCTAGCTCTTGCTGGGTGATTCCCGGGTAACGTTCCAACAATTCCAGGATAAAGGGCTGGCTTTTGTACAGCCCATAGCGGTTTAAAATTCTGTTGAGAAGGATGTCGTGGGTACGCATCAGCGCCCCAAACATATGGATCATATCCGAATCCCGATAAGGCGGCATCTTCTCTCCCCCCCTTTCTTTGCAAACCGCTGCTGATTATAGTTTTTATTGTGGCATAAAATTCCCATAGGCTAGAAAAAGCCCGTTGACACTTCGCGTCGGGATGGGCTATGCCCTCAAAGAATTGCGCTGCCGGTACACGGCAGGAGGGAGGGATTCCATCCCAACAGCAACTCATAGCATGCCATAGGCTTTGCTTGCGGCAATGGACAAAGGCTTTTTGACGAATCATCGCCCTTTGAGATTATTATAACACAATCCTGTGAAAAAACGGTTAAAATTTTACCAGTAGAGAGAATCTGTTCCCAAACCTGAGAAAAAGAAAAAGGCGGGGGAAATTCCCCCGCCCCTATTGTTGTCGATTGGTCTGGTTATTTGGTCATGGCATAGACGTCCAGGATTTCGTCCAGCTCCTCTTTGGAGAAGATGTTCTCCCGTTCCAGCAGTTCCCGGACCGAGGCCCCAGTTTTGATGGCTTCTTTGGCAATGCTGGCCGCCAGCTGATACCCCACCTTGGGGCAGATGGCGGTGATAATGCCCACGCTGCCGTGGACCAGATCGGCGCAATGCTTCTCGTTGGCAGTGATGCCGTCAATGCAGTTGTCAATGAAGGTATTGACCCCATTGGTCAAGGTCATGATGGATTCGAACAGGTTGTAGTAGATCACCGGCTCAAAGGCGTTGAGCTCCAGCTGTCCGCCTTCCGCTGCCATGGTGATGGCCACATCGTTGCCAATGATATTGAAGGCCACCTGGCTCATCACTTCGGGGATGACCGGGTTTACCTTGCCGGGCATGATGGAAGAACCGTTTTGTTTGGCAGGCAGGTTGATCTCGCCAAAGCCGGTGCGGGGGCCGGAGGACATCAGGCGCAGGTCATTGGCCATTTTGGAAAGGCTCAGGGCGCAGGTGCGCAGCACCCCGGAGACCTGGGCAAACACATCTACATGCTGGGTGGCATCCACCAAGTCGTCGGCTTTGACCAAGGGCAGGCCGGTGATCTCCCCCAGGGTGACAGCAATGTGGCCCACATAACCCCGGTTGGCGTTGAGGCAGGTGCCAATGGCGGTGCCGCCCATGTTGATGCTGTACAGATAGGGCATCAGCTCGCTGAACCGTTTCAGGTCGCGGGCGACTACCGAGCGGTAGGCGCCGAATTCCTGGCCCAAACGGATCGGGACGGCATCCTGCATCTGGGTGCGGCCCATCTTCACCACCGAGTCGAACTCCTTCTCTTTGGCCGCCAGGGATTTCTCCAGCCGCTGGAGTTCTTTGACAGCGGCCTGCAGCAATTTAATGGTGGTGATTTTGCCCGCGGTGGGGATGACATCGTTGGTGGACTGGGCGCGGTTGACGTGGTCGTTGGGATGAACCACGCTGTAATCGCCTTTCGTACCTCCGAGGATTTCAATGGCGCGGTTGGCGATGACTTCGTTGGCGTTCATATTGGCTGTGGTGCCGGCTCCCCCCTGGATGGCATCACAGATAAACTGATCGTGGAACTGACCGGCCATAATCTCATCGCAGGCCTGGCAGATGGCGTCGCAGATGGACTTGTCCAATTCGCCCACCGCTAGGTTGTTCAACGCAGAAGCTTTTTTAATGGCCGCCAAACTGTTGATAAATTCGGGGTGGAGTTTTGCGCCGGTGATGTGGAAATTCTCCGCGCCGCGCAGGGACTGAACCCCATAGTAAGCCTCAGCGGGGATCTGTTTGCTGCCGATGGAATCGCTTTCGGTACGAAATGCCATATCGCTCTCTCCCTTATTGAAATTTCTCTTTCAAAAAATGTGAATTCATGTTTTTGATGCATGATTTGCGTCATTTTCTTCATTATAGTCCCCCAACTTGTAAAAAGCAAGGGGTTCTTTTGGAAATTTTGCTGTGATATCTCCTAATTTTGTCGGTTATTTTCTGTGTAAAATATCTCAAATCATTCTTTATGTGAAGGGATTCCTTCAATTTGAGGGGGCGATCCTCAACATATCCACAAAAAAGGCGGCATGATCCCTCATGCCACCTTCATTTATCGAAGTAAAGTTTTGAAAGATAGGGGTGCCGGCCCCCTAAACAGGATATGCAAAGCCGTGGAAAAATGGGAAACTTGGGGTTCCAGATTATTCCATGGTTTTTAAAAGAATGTTAACGTCCACTATACAGCCGGACGTTTTAACCGGGAGGGTTGACATTTGCCCAAATTTGGTATATCATAATACAGCTATCTTATATTTCCATACCGAGATGTGGCTCAGTTTGGTAGAGCGCTGCGTTCGGGACGCAGAGGCCGCAGGTTCGAATCCTGTCATCTCGACCAACAGAAAAAACCCGTTAAATGGCTTTAGAATCAGCCTTTAGCGGGTTTTTCTTATCTTCTAAAACGGCTTATACCCTTGCCAAAACAGGGCAAAAACAGGGCAAAAACAGGGTGTTTTTTGTAAAGATGCAAGTCAAGACTATTGCATTTTTGCTGTCCAATGGCATGCTTTGATTGACAGCAAGAAATCCCCTGACCAGATATATCATCTGGCCGGGGGATTTTTTATTCCCTCTCTGGGGCGTCCTTCCCCTCTACAAACCAGTGGCCCTCCTCAAAGAAGCGTTTCGTGGCGGCCAATCCGCATCAAATAGCGGATCCCCGCCCAGGATGCCAGGGGGCAGTGGCCTTTTCTCCCCCAGCGCTGTGCTCCCGTTACAAGGGTAAAACCAAGCCGAGTTTTCCCAATTTATACAGACTTTATGGTATAATAAAGTTATAGTGTATATCGCTGCCATCTGCCATGCCAGAAAGGGGGAGAACTGCCGTGTCATATTATCCATACAAAGGGTTTTTTTGCTGTTTCCTTACGGCAACATCGCTTTTTCCTGTATGTTTTACGAGCGAACCCCTATTCCCCAGTCGTTTTAAACTCGCACAACTTCTACAAATTGCTCCTTCCCGAGGAGCGATGAAGGAGGGATTGTAAATGGAAGACAACCGCAGAAAAGATAAACTGCAATTCCTTGCCGAACATCTGATTTCATTGGGTTTTTGTGCGTTCTCTCTTCTCATAGTCTGTTGGAATCAAGTGGGTTGGCTCCCATGGCTGGCGGGGGGATTTCTCTTGTGGTGGGGAGTCCTCTGGCTGCTGCGGACCCACAACGCCTGGTTCCGGCCCAAAGACAAATTCCGGGATTCCAAGCTTTATGATTATACCTCCCGGGCAATCAGTACCTTCGTGCTGATCGCCGCATGGGTATATGAATACAAAACCCACTCCTCCCTAGCAGTCTACTTTTTATTGGGATTTCTGTTCCTGGAAATCCTCTGTTTTACCTGGGTCAACTATCGGTACAACTTCGGAAAGGCCAAGGAGTAATGCCGCCCCGCCAAACAAGTCCCTCTTTGCGTTGACATGCCCTTCCCAGGGCCGGTATAATAAAAGGTAGGACAATTCTCCAAAACTGACAAGAGGATGATGAAGATGAACGACAAAGTAGTAGTTCTCAACGCAGAAAAAACCAACTTTGATGGCAATGTGGATTTTAGTTCCCTGACCCCCCACACCACCGTCTACGATGACACCCAGCCGGAGGAATTCCTCCAGAGGATTCAAGGGTATGACATCGTGGTCACCAAGGAAATCCCCGTGGGAGCGGAACTGATCGCTCAGTTCCCCGATTCGGTTAAACTGCTCTGCGAGGCCGGCACCGGCTACAACAACATCGACTTAGCTGCCGCCAAAAAGAAGGGGATCACCGTTTGCAACATCCCCGCTTACAGCACCCAGCGGGTGGCCCACACCGCCATCGCCCTGCTTCTGAACCTGAGTTCTTCCCTGCAAATCCAGCAGGCGATGCTCACCCGGGGCAATCACGACAACTTCACCAAGTGCCTCCAGGTTTCCCATACCGAGGTCAACGGCAAGACCCTGGGGGTCATCGGCGCAGGCAACATCGGAAAAGAGGTCATCAAGATCGCCCAGGCCCTGGGGATGGAGGTTATCTCTTACACGGTGCCTGCACAGGAGGACGCCGATGGGGTCCACTTTGTCAGCCTGGAGGAGCTGCTGCGCAGAAGCGACTATGTCACCCTCCACTGCCCGCTGTTGCCCTCCACCCACCACATCATCAACAAGGAAGCCCTCGCTCTGATGAAGCCCTCTGCCTATCTGATCAACACCTCCCGGGGGCCGTTGGTGGATGAGGCCGCCCTCATTGAGGCACTGCAAAACAAGGTTATCGCAGGCGCGGCGCTGGATGTCCAGGAGACTGAGCCCCCGGCAGAGGACAACCCCCTTTACACCATGGAGAATGTCATCCTGACTCCCCACATGGGCTGGAAAGGGCTGGAGACCCGGCAGCGGCTCCTCTCCCTCCTCAAAAAGAATATCGATGCGTATTTGGCGGGAAACCCCATCAATGTAGTAGGTTAACCCCTGGCATCTTTTCCAAAGTCCCCGCATAATAATAAGAGGCCGGCCCAAATTGGGCCGGCCTCTTTCGCCGTTTTACCAGGTTATTTGTTGTGTTTCAGCCACTGGATGGCACAGTTGGCAAAGGTGGCGGCGCCGATGGGCAGGGCGCTCTCGTCAAAGACCACGTTGGGGTTGTGGCAGGAGTAACGGCCCTCAGGGTCAGCAACCTCAGCGCCGATGTTGAAGAAGGCGCCGGGCACCAGGCCGGTCAGCAGGGCGAAGTCCTCAGAGCCCATGACTGCGGGGATCTCGTGGAGCTTGTCCACACCCAGGAAGTCGCTGATGTAGCCGTGCATCTCCTTGGTGAAGGCGCTCTCATTGATCAGCGGGCAGACGCCGCCGGTGTACACTACCTCAGCGGTGCAGCGGAATTTCAGGGCAGTGTACTGGGCGATCTCCACCAGGCGGGATTTGATGTACTCCCGCACATCGTTGTTGTAGGTGCGGATGGAACCCTCCATCACCGCATACTCGGGGATGATGTTGGGGGCGTCGCCGGCATGGATGGAGCCGATGGTCAGCACGGCGGGTTCCGCGGTGTTGACTTCACGGCTGATGATCTCCTGCAATGCGATATGGGTATGAGCCGCAACATTGATGGGGTCGATGTTGGTGTGGGGGTAAGCGCCGTGGCCGCCTTTGCCGTGGATGGTGATGGTAAACCGGTCAGAGGAAGCCATGAAGGGCCCCTCATGGAAACCGATGTGGCCGCAGGGCAGGCCCTCGCCGGTGATGTGCATGCCAAAGGCGCCGTCCACTTTGGGGTTTTCCATAACGCCGGCGTCGATCATAGCCTGGGCGCCGGTCAGGCCCTCTTCATCGGGCTGGAACATGAATTTCACAGTGCCCTCCAGCTCGTCCTCCCGCTCTTTCAGCAGGCGGGCAGCGCCCAGAAGAATGGCGGTGTGGCAGTCGTGGCCGCAGGTGTGGGCGTAGTTGTTTTTCGAGGCAAAATCCACACCGCTGGTCTCCTGCATGGGCAGGGCATCCATATCGGCCCGCAGCAGCAGCACCTTGCCGGGCTTGGGGGTGGTGGTGGCCACTACGCCGCAGTTGCAGATTTCCTTGGGCTCGTACCCCATCTCCTTGAGGCACTTGATCACATATTTTGTGGTCTCGGGGAGCTCAGCGTTGATTTCAGGAGTCTCATGGATGGTTCTTCTATCCTTGACAATCACGTCTTTGAGTTCCTCGGCTCGTTTCATCAAATCGCTCATTGTGTTTTCTCCGTTTCTTTTCTCGACTAAATTTGTCTCGTTTGGGGACGGTCTTATTGTAGCAGGTTTCCGCCGCTTGGTCAATTGTTTACCGTGTTAAAATTGTCTAATTGTTCACAGCTCAATTTCCTTTATTTGCTGATATTCCAGCCGCAACTGCAAAAACTATTGGGGAAATACCCATGGGAAAGGATTTGATTTTATGGAAAACTCCCGTTACCCCTTTCAGCTGGAACCCCTGCCTTACAGCTATGACGCCCTCTCCCCCAACATCGACGAGACCACCCTCCACTTCCACCACGACAAGCACCTGCAAACCTATGTGGATAATCTCAACAAGGCGCTGGAACCCTATCCCCAGTTTCAAGACTGGACCTTGGAACGCCTCTGCGCTGATTACGGCTCCCTGCCGCCTCAAGCTGCCACCGGAGTGCGCAACAACGCCGGCGGCGTGTACAACCACCAGCTGTATTTCCGGTGTATGACCGGGGATAAGAACTCCCCCTCCCCGCGGATGGAGCGGGAACTGAACCGCTGCTTCGGCTCCCTGGAGGAATTCCAGAAGCAGCTGAAGGCGGCGGCCCTAGCCCGCTTCGGGTCCGGTTGGGCCTACCTGGTCCAAGACCCCAAAGGGGATTTCAAAATCCTCTCCACCGCCAATCAGGACACGCCGCTTCCCCAAGGGCTGCGGCCCCTCCTTCTGGTGGACGTCTGGGAACACGCCTACTACCTCCAGTACCAAAACCGCCGGGCCGAATACCTAGATCAGTGGTTCCCCCTTATCGATTGGCGGGTGGTGGAGTACAACGCCTTCCAAAACGGCATCGCGCGCTAACCATTCCAACCGGAGCTCAAAGGATGAGCTCCGGTTGTTTTCTTTTCCCCACGGGAGGGATCCCATGGGTGCCACTTCGATAAAAAGAGGATTTTCTCCCCTTGAAAAGACAGATTTTTTCCCACAGCCGAGAAAAAACCCTCTTTTGCTGTAGCAACTTTTTTGGATTTTCATATACTGGCAGTGGAGTAATCCAAAATTTTATCCAAATGGGGGTATTTGATTTGAATATATATCGTCCCAACGATGGCTGTTGTCCTCCTCCCTGCCCTAGGCCGTGTCCTCCGCCCTGCCCGTCGGTCTGCTGCTGCCCGGGGCCTGTAGGCCCACAGGGCCCTGCCGGTGAAAATGCCACTGTGGCTATCGGTACCGTGACCACTGGTGAGCCTGGCACCCCAGCCAGCGTAGTCAACGTAGGTACCGCCAGCAATGCCGTGCTCTCCTTTACTATCCCCCGGGGTGCAACCGGTGCCACTGGTGCAACTGGCGCCAGTGTGACCGGGCCTACTGGCGCAACTGGTCCTACCGGTGCGACGGGTG
>NZ_CABRJC010000010.1:0-69438 GCF_902471145.1 uncultured Merdimmobilis sp. | reverse complement strand
CCCGGGTCACCCGCCACGGCGTCTTGGTGGAGGTTTATGGCGAGGGCATCCTGATCTTTGGAGAAAGCGGCGTGGGCAAGAGCGAGACCGCCATCGAGCTGATCAAGCGGGGCCACCGGCTCATCGCAGACGACGCGGTGGAGATCCGCCGGGTGTCCGGCCGCACCCTGGTGGGCTCTTCACCGGAGAACATCCGCCACTTTTTGGAACTGCGCGGTATAGGCATCATCAATGCGCGCAGAATATTTGGTATGGGCGCCATCAAGGAGACGGAAAAGCTGGATATGATTGTCCAGTTGGAGCAGTGGGACCAAAACAAGGTCTATGACCGGATGGGGATGGAGAGCGAATACATCGAGATCTTGGGCATCAAAGTCCCTGCCACCACCATCCCGGTGAAGCCCGGCCGGAACCTGGCCATCATCATCGAGGTCGCGGCGATGAACCACCGCCAAAAGAAAATGGGATACAATGCGGCCCAGGAGCTTTTGCAGCGCCTCGGCATGGCCGAAGGCGGGGAACTGATCGACTGGGATCAATTCTAACAAAAACAAAAGCAAGGGCCTTTTGGTGGGGCCCTTGTTTTTACATAGAGAAAGGAAGTATCACACATGGATTTTCAGCTTGTTGCGGACACCCACACCCATGCCTTGGCCAGCGGCCACGCTTACAGCACTTTGCTGGAGAACCTCCACGCCGCCAAAGCTATTGGACTCTCCTTTTTGTGTTACACCGAACACGGCCCAGCCATGGAGGACGCACCCAGGCGCTTTTATTTTCATAATATAAAGAATCTTCCCGATATGGTGGAAGGTGTGGGCCTTTTGAAGGGAGCGGAGGCCAATATCTGCGATTATGAAGGCACCCTAGATCTGCCGGAAAAGGATCTGGCCGCGTTGGACTGGGTCATCGCCTCTTACCATACCCAGGTGATCGACCCCTCCACCAAGGAGGATGCCACACGGGGCTGGCTGGCGGTGGCGAAAAACCCATTGGTGGATGTCTTGGGACACTGCGGGGACAGCCATTATGATTTTGATCAGGAAATGGTAGTCAAGGCCTGTAAAGAGCACGGGAAAATCATCGAGATCAATTCCCACTCCTTTGAGGTGCGCCAGGGCTCCAAAGAGAACTGCCGCTCTATCGCCCTCCTTTGCAAGGAGTACCGGGTGCCGGTGGTGGTCAGCTCCGACGCCCACTTTGTCACCTCGATTGGAAAGGTGGGCAATTCATTGGCTCTGTTGGAGGAGATCGGTTTCCCGCCGGAACTGATCCTCAACGGGGAGTACAACCGCTTCTTGCAGGTGGTCCGGGAAAAAACCGGCCGCTTTCAATAATTTTTACAGCACCATTCCAATTTTTGGGAGGTAGTATGGATACACGGGAACACTTTTTGCAGATTTGCCAGGAGCAATGCTGCACCCCCCTTCTAGATGAACCGATGAGCCGGCACACCACCTTCCGCATTGGGGGCCCGGCGGAGTTTTTCCTTCAGCCCACATCGGAAGAACAGCTGGTTTGCCTTTACAAGGCTGCAGGGGAGTTGGGCCTGCCGGTCCATCTGTTGGGCAATGGCTCCAACCTTTTGGTCAGCGACGCCGGGGTTAAAGGGGTGGTTTTCTGCCTGGGGCCGGCTTTTAGCGAGGTGGAGCTCATCGGGGAAAACACAGTCCGCGCCAAGGCGGGCAGCACCCTTGCCCAGCTCTGCCGATTTGCACAGGAGCACAGCCTCACCGGGCTGGAATTTGCCTATGGCATCCCCGCCAGCGTAGGGGGGGCAGTGTATATGAACGCCGGGGCCTACGGGGGCGAGATCAGGGACGCCCTCCTCTGTGCCCGCCACATCACCCCGGAAGGGGAGAGGGGGGAGTTCCCGGCGAAATCGCTGGACCTCTCCTACCGGCACAGCTTTTACAGTGGAAAGGCGTACATCGTCACCGGGGCGGACTTTTGCCTTTCCCCCGGGAACCGGCAGGAGATCCGCACCCGGATGGAGGAAATCCTCTCCCGCCGCAAGGCGAAGCAACCCTTGGAATTCCCCAGCGCGGGGAGCACATTCAAGCGCCCGGAGGGGGCCTATGCCGCCCAGCTCATCGATGAGTGCGGACTCAAAGGGATGCAGGTCGGCGGGGCGATGGTCAGCGAAAAGCACGCTGGGTTTTTGATCAACGCCGGAGGCGCCACCTGTGCAGACATGCTGGAATTGATCCGGCGGGTGCAGGAAATTGTAGCGGATAAGACTGGCTACCAGCTGGAACGCGAAGTGGAAATTTGGCAATAGGAGGGATGCCCTGTGGAACTTGTCATCGTCACCGGTTTGTCCGGTTCGGGAAAATCCAAAGTGGTAGACGCCTTGGAGGACATCGGCTTCTTCTGCGTGGACAACATCCCGCCCAAGCTGATTCTAAAGTTCGCCGAGCTCTGTTCCCAATCGGCCCAGGCTATGGATCGGGTAGCCATTGTGGTGGATGCCCGAAGCCGGGAGATGTTCAGCACCTTTTCCGAAAGCCTGGCGGAGCTGACCGCCCGAGGGTATACCTATAAAATTTTATACATCGAGGCGGAGGACAGCGTAATTTTAAAGCGCTATAAAGAAACCCGCCGCCGCCATCCCCTGCTGGACGGGGAGTGCGACAGCACCGAGGAAGCCCTCAAGAGTGAGCGGGAGCTGCTCCGCTTTGCCAGGGAGAACGCTGATTACATTCTGGACACCTCCCTCTCCTCCACTGCCCAGTTGAAGGAAAAGATCGCAGACCTGTTTTTGAGCGACACCAGCCAAAAGCTTTTGGTGAGCGTCATGTCCTTTGGGTTCAAGTACGGCCTCCCCGCGGAGGCGGATTTGGTGTTTGACGTCCGCTGCCTGCCCAACCCCTTTTACATCGCCGAGCTGCGGGACCGCACCGGCCTGGAGAAGTCCGTGCGGGACTATGTGTTCCAGCAGCCTCAAACTGGCGGCTTGGTCACCCGGCTGCTCGATCTGATCGATTACCTGCTGCCCTTGTACCGGGAAGAGGGGAAGACCCAGTTGACCATCGCTGTCGGCTGCACCGGCGGGCAGCACCGCTCGGTGGCCTTGGCGGAACACCTCTACCGCCACTTGGAAGAGGCGGGGGCCCGGGTGATCTGCACCCACCGGGACATCCACCGGCGGCAGCAGTAAGGGGGCATACCATGACCTTCACCTATAAAATCAAAAGCGAAATCTACCGCAGCAAGGCGTTTCGGGGCCCTCGGCGGGCAGCCCAGGCCTACGGGCTTCTGCTGTTTGGCAAACACTTTGGGGAGGAGGCCATCGGCCTGGTCACTGAGAATAAGCGGGTGACCAAGCTCTATGCCAATGCCATCACCGACCTCGTCGGCATCACCGAAAGCATCACCATCAAGGAGACCAAGCACACTGGGAATTCGGTGTTTGCCGTATCGGTGGACAGCCGGGAGGATCGGGAGAAGGTGCTCGCCTTTTTCGGCCACCGGGAAGGGGCCGAAGGCATCCGAATGGAGAACTTGGCGGAGGAAGGGGATTTGGCCGCGTTTTTGAGCGGGGTGTTCCTGGCCTGCGGCAATGTCACCGATCCCCAGAAGAGTTACCACCTGGAATTTGTGGTGCCTTCTCCCGGCTTGGCTCAGCCTTTGTGCGATGCCATTGGGCTGATTCTGCCCACGCCCAAGCTGACCCGGCGCCGGGGGCAGGAGATCGTCTATTACAAAGAGAGCGAAAACATTGAGGACCTCCTCGCCACCATTGGGGCGAGCACCGCCGCCCTGGAGCTGATGGAGGTCAAAATCTATAAAGACATGCGCAACAAGGTCAACCGGGTGACCAACTGCGAGACGGCCAACATCGAAAAGACGGTCACTGCCGCCATGCAGCAGATCGAGGACATCAACCTGATCCTGCGGGAGCGGGGGGAAGGTGCTTTGGAGGACGACCTGCGGGAGCTGGCCTTTCTGCGCCTCCAAAACCCGGAGATGTCCCTGCGGGAACTGGGGGAAAACTTGTCAGAGAATATCTCCCGCTCCGGAGTCAACCACCGCTTGAAGCGGATCGGCGCCCTGGCCGATGAGATCCGCCGGATCCAGACCGCAGCCCGGAAGTGACCAAGAAAGGAGGGGGACAGGTGACCGATTTTTGTCATCTACACGTACATACCGAATACAGCCTGCTGGACGGCGCCTGCCGTATTGAAAAGCTGCTGGAGCGGGCCAAAGAACTGGGACAATCCTCTATGGCCATCACCGACCATGGGGTGATGTATGGGGTAATCGACTTCTACAAACAGGCTAAAAAGCTGGGGATCAAACCCATCATCGGCTGTGAGGTGTATGTGGCGCCCCGCACCCGGTTTGACAAAGTCTACCGGATCGACAGCTCCCCCTACCACCTGGTGCTCCTCTGTAAGGACAACACCGGCTATCAAAACCTGATTTCCTTGGTTTCCAAAGGGTTTATCGATGGGTTTTACAACCGGCCCCGGGTGGATTTGGAGCTGCTGCGCAGCCACAGTGAGGGGCTCATCTGTCTCTCCGCTTGTTTGGCGGGGCAGATCCCCCGCAATTTGGTGGCTGGCGATTACCAGGAGGCGAAGCGGGTCGCCTTGGAATACCAAGGGATTTTCGGCAAGGACAACTACTTTATTGAAATCCAGGACCACGGCATCCCGGAACAGAAGAGGATTCTCCCCGACTTGATCCGCCTCTCCCGGGAGACCGGCATCGGCCTGGTGGCCACCAACGACGCCCATTACATCCGCAAAGAGGACAGCCAGATGCAGAAGGTGCTGGTCTGTATCCAGACCAACCACACGGTGGACGAGGATTCCGATATGGAGTTCCCCACCCAGGAGTTTTACATCAAGTCCCGCCAGGAGATGGAACAGCTGTTCCCTGAGATCCCCGAAGCGTTGGACAACACGTTGGCTATTGCAGAGCGCTGCAATGTGGAATTTGAATTCGGCCATACCAAGCTCCCCTACTATACCGCGCCCGATGGCCGGGACAATGTGGAGTTTTTTGAAGACCTCTGCCGCACCGGCCTTGTAAACCGGTATGGGGCGAACCCAGCGCCTGAGCTAACCCAGCGCTTGGAGCATGAGATGTCGGTCATCAAAAAGATGGGGTATGTGGACTACTTCCTCATCGTCTGGGACTTCATCAACTACGCCCGCAGCAAGGGCATCCCAGTGGGACCGGGCAGAGGCTCCGGTGCAGGGAGCATCGCCGCCTACTCTATGGGTATCACCGGCATCGACCCCATCAAGTACAACCTGCTGTTTGAGCGGTTTTTGAACCCGGAACGGGTCAGCATGCCCGACTTTGACATCGATTTCTGCTACGAGCGCCGCCAGGAAGTCATCGACTATGTGGTGGCCAAGTATGGGAGCGACCATGTGGCTCAGATCATCACCTTCGGCACCATGGCGGCCAAGGGATCGGTGCGGGATGTGGGCAGGGCTTTGGGCATCAGTTACCAGCAGGTGGACTCCATTGCCAAACTGATTCCCGGCATGCCGCTGAACATGACCATTGACAAGGCGCTTACCGTCTCCCAGCCCCTCAAAGAGCTGTACGAGACCTCCCCCCAGGTGAAGGAGCTGATCGACACTGCCCGCAGCATCGAGGGGATGCCCCGCCACGCCTCCACCCATGCGGCGGGGGTGGTCATCACCCGGGACCCGGTGGACACCTATGTCCCCCTGCAAAAAAACGATGAAGCAGTGGTCACCCAGTTCCCCATGACCACCTTGGAAGAACTGGGCCTTTTAAAGATGGACTTCTTGGGCCTGCGCACCCTGACGGTGATCAGCTACGCCCAAAAGATGGTCCGCCGCAAGCACCCGGAGTTTGACATCGATAGAATCAATCTTGCAGATGGCAAGGTGTTTGAAATGCTCACCCTGGGGCAGACCCAGGGTGTGTTCCAGTTCGAGTCCGGGGGGATGCGCCAGGTGCTGATGCAGCTCCGGCCAGAGTCGATGGAGGATTTGATCGCGGTGATCTCCCTTTACCGCCCCGGCCCGATGGACTCCATCCCCACTTATATCCGAAACCGCCACAACCCGGCCCTTGTCACCTACAAACACCCGCTGCTCAAGCCCATTCTGGACGTCACCTACGGCTGTATCGTCTACCAGGAGCAGGTCATGCAGATCTGCCGCCAGTTGGCTGGGTACTCCTACGGCCGGGCGGATCTGGTGCGCCGGGCCATGTCCAAGAAAAAGGCGGATGTGATGGAGAAGGAACGGCAGAACTTTGTCCATGGCGCCCTCAAGGAGGACGGCTCGGTGGAGTGCGTGGGGGCGGTTGCCAACGGGGTCAGCGAGGAGATCGCCAACAGCATCTTTGACGAGATGAGCGGCTTTGCCTCCTACGCCTTCAACAAATCCCACGCAGCTGCTTATGCCTACTTGGCCTACCAGACCGCTTTTTTGAAATGCTATTATCCCAAGGAGTTTTTGGCCGCTCTCCTCACCAGCGTGCTGGACAACACCGATAAGGTGATTGAATACATCAACGAATGCGGCCGGCTGGGCATTCAGGTGCTGCCCCCCAGCATCCAAGAGAGCGACGAAGGGTTCACCGTCACCGAGGAAGGGATCCGCTTCGGCCTTTTGGCGGTGAAAAACATTGGCCGGGGCCTGATTCGGGAGGTGCTCCAGGAACGGGAGGCCGGCCCCTTTGAAAGCTTCACCGATTTCTGCCAGCGGATGTACGGCAAGGACCTGAACAAGCGGGCCATGGAGAGCTTGATCAAATGCGGGGCCCTCGATTCCTTCGGTTACCACCGCAGCCAGCTCCTCTCGGGGTATGAAGGGCTGCTGGCCGATATCGACCGGGTGCAGAAAAACAACATCTCCGGGCAGATCAACCTCTTTGACTCCGCCCCGGCAGAGGTGAAAACCGAATACCGCCTTCCCCCTATGGAGGAATTCCCCGCCCCCCAGATCCTCAAGATGGAAAAGGAGACCACTGGCCTCTACATCACAGGGCACCCTCTATCCGCTTACACCAAGCTGATCAAAAAACTGCGGTCGGTGGAAATAGGGGACATCCTCGCCCATGAGGAGGGGCGGAACAAGGCGGTCAAGGACGGCAACTCTATACGTGTGGTCTGCATCATCACCGGTAAGAAGATGAAAGCCACCAAGAATGACGACACCATGGCCTTCCTCTCCATCGAGGACTTGACCGGCTCCCTGGAAGTTTTGGTCTTCCCCAAAGTGCTGGCCGCCTGCTCGGGCCTGCTCCAAGAAGGGGCTGCCTTGGTGCTGGAGGGCCGTCTCAGCCTGCGGGAGGACGAAGACCCCAAAATCCTCTGCGAGCGGGTGATCCCCGCCGATCAAGCCCTCTCGGCCAAAGAGGCCGCCGCGCCGGACCAGCGGGAGGAGAAAAAAACCGCGGGCAAGCCCGGGCGGAGAAAAGGGCTTTACCTGAAAGCCCCCAGCCGGGGCAGCGAAGCCTTTGAAAAGGCATCCAACCTGCTTTCCATCTTTGAAGGGCCGACCCCGGTGTATGTCTTTTTTGAGGACACCGGAAAGCTGACCCTCGCCCCTCAATCCATGTGGGTGGAGTACAACCAGCCTCTTCTCACAGAGCTCAAACGGGTATTGGGGGAGAAAAATGCGGTTTATCAGCCGTAAGAAATCATATACTACCCAAAAGGGAGGGGGAGTGACTATGTCTCGAGAGATTCGAACCATCGGTGTGCTGACCAGCGGGGGAGACGCCCCCGGTATGAACGCCGCGGTGCGCGCTGTTGCCCGGGCCGGCATCTACAACGGCTTCCGGGTGATGGGAATCCGCCGGGGCTACAGCGGCTTGATTCAAAATGATATGGAAGAACTGCACCTGCGCAGTGTCTGCAATATTCTTCAGCGGGGTGGCACCATGCTGTATTCGGCCCGCTGCCCTGAGTTTATGCAGAAAGAGGGCCAAGAACAAGCGGTCCGAATCTGCCGGGAACAGGGGATTGACGCCCTGGTGGTCATTGGAGGGGATGGTTCCTTCCGCGGGGCGCTGGAGCTCTCCAAACGGGGGATTCCCTGTGTGGGCATTCCTGGCACCATTGACAATGACATCGCCGGGTCGGAGTACACCATCGGCTTTGACACCGCTGTCAACACGGTGATGGAGATGGTGGACCGGCTGCGCGACACCTCCCAATCCCACGACCGCTGCTCCATCGTGGAGGTCATGGGCCGTAAAACCGGGCACATTGCCCTTGCCGCTGGGATCGCCTGTGGGGCTATCGCCATCTTAGTGCCGGAAATCGAATTTGATTTGGAACGGGATGTGGTATCCAAGATGTTGCGGACCATGCAGTCAGGGAAACATCACTTTATCGTCATCGTGGCGGAAGGGGTGGGGAATACCGCTGAAATGGGCTACTACATCCAGCAGCGCACCGGCATCGCCACCCGCGGAACCATCTTGGGGCATGTCCAGCGGGGTGGAACCCCTACTGCCCGGGAACGGCTGATGGCCAGCCAGATGGGCGACCACGCGGTAGACCTGCTTAAACAAGGCCAGGGGGACCGGGTGGTAGTATACCAGAACGGTGTGATTACCGACTTGGATATCAAATCCGCCCTGAAGATGCGCAAAACTATCGACCTGGACCTGTACCGGGTGGCCAATGAAATCTCCATGTAAGGAAGAATCGCCTTTTTGTCGGGAAGTAAAAGCCAAAATCAGCGCTTTCTTGGGGTTTAAAATTTCTCCGGCCCACGGTATATGCTTAGAGAGAATCCCCTGCGGCTGGGGATGCAGAAAATTCCCATAGAATGGCTTATATGAAATATACAACCCCTCGCTCCCATTTAGGAGTGGGGGGTTGTGTATTTTAGAATTATCCTGCAAAAGCCAGAGGGCGGCATGCCCAGCATACCGCCCTCTGTGAGATTTACTTGGGAAACTAGCAGGCGCAACCGCAATTGTTGTTGCAGCCACTGTTGCAGCCACAGCCGCAACCGCCGCCACAGTTATTGCCACAGCCACAGCCGCAGCCACAACCGCAACCACAGCCGCAACCACAGCCGCAGTTGTCAAACCCATTGCCACCGCCGCAGCAGCAGCACAGAACGATGATGATCAGAATCCACCAGATACAGCTGCAGTTTCCACCGAAGAAGCCATTGTTGTTACACATAAAGTAAATCCTCCTTAAAAGTGATTTCAACATATACTATGACAATCGCAGGTCTTTGGTTACAAAACATTTTTGCCCCGGCATAAACCAAAAGCCGGCGTCCATATTAATAGTAGAAAACTGCCGCAGCCCTGCGGTATGGAGGATGGATCATGTTCCGATTCAACGGCTTTACCCAAAAGGCGAACAACGCAATCAACCTGGCAATTTCAGCGGCCTCCCAGTTGGGGCATACTTATATAGGAAGTGAACACCTTCTCTACGGCCTCCAAAAGGAGGGGAGTGGTGTCGCCTATCATCTGCTCTTTTCCCTGGGAGTCCAGGGGGAGGACATTCTCTCTTTACTGATCAAGACCATCGGCAGCGGCATGAAGACGGACCTCTCCCCGGGGGATTTAACCCCCCGGTGCAAGCGGATTTTGGAGATGTCTATCCTGGAGGCGCGGGTGCTAGGCCACAGTTATGTGGGCACCGAACACATCTTAATGGCAATTTTGAAAGAAAACGACAGCTATGCCGTCCGATTTTTGAAAGAGATCGGCGTCGACCCCGACCGTCTGTATAAAAATTTGATCGAAGCAATGGGGGCAGAGGCCATGGAAATCTACGGCACCGACCGCAGCAAAAAGGCGCCAACCAAAACGGCAAAACCACAGAATACCAAAACACCCAATTTGGATAAATACAGCAAAGACCTGACGGACCAGGCTCAGGCCAATCAGCTGGACCCGGTGATCGGCCGGCAGGAGGAGATCAGCCGGGTGGTGCAGATCCTCTCCCGCCGCACAAAAAACAACCCCTGTTTAATCGGCGAGGCCGGCGTTGGCAAAACTGCCATTGTGGAGGGCCTTGCCCAGCGGATTGTAGATGGGGAGGTGCCGGATATCCTGCGGGAGAAGCGCCTGGTTTCCCTGGACTTGACCAGCATGGTAGCAGGGACCAAATACCGGGGCGATTTTGAAGAGCGGATTAAAACCGTGTTGGCAGAGGTGGTCGCTGCTGGCAACATTATCTTGTTTGTGGATGAGATCCACAACATCATGGGCATCGGTGCGGCAGAGGGCGCGGTGGATGCCGCCAATATCTTAAAGCCTCAATTGGCCCGGGGGGAAATCCAGCTGGTGGGGGCTACTACCCTGGAAGAGTACCGCCGCCATATTGAAAAGGATGCCGCTCTGGAGCGCCGGTTCCAAAGCATCCTAGTCAAAGAGCCCACCGAAGAAGACGCGGTGAAAATCCTGGAGGGCCTGCGGGACCGGTATGAAGCCCACCATAAAATCCGCATTAGCGATGAGGCTATCCAAGCGGCGGTGACCCTTTCCGCCCGATACATCAACGACCGGTACCTCCCAGATAAGGCTGTGGATTTGATCGACGAGGCGGCATCCTGTGTGAAGCTAAAAGCCTTTACAGCACCTAAAGACATCAAAGAGCTGGAAGAACGGCTCAAATCCCTGCGGGAGGAAAAGGAATCCGCCATCAATGCCCAAGAATTTGAACAGGCGGCTAAGATCCGGGACAGCGAACTGGAGATCAAGGATAAAATTCAGGCGTTGGACGGAAATTGGAAATGCGGCGACCGCCAGCAGGGGGAGGTAACCGCAGAGGATGTTGCCCAGGTGGTGGCTAAGGCCACCGGCATCGATGTGACTACCCTTACCCAGGAGCAGAGCCAGCGCCTTCTCCATTTGGAAGAGGAGCTCCACCGTCAGGTGGTGGGCCAGGATCAAGCAGTGACAGCGGTTGCCAAGGCCATTCGCCGGGGCCGGGTGGGCCTTAAAGACCCGGGCCGCCCCATCGGCTCTTTCATCTTTTTAGGGCCTACTGGCGTGGGCAAAACCGAGCTGACCAAAGCGCTGGCGAAAGCCCTTTTTGGCAGCGAACAAGCGTTGATCCGGCTGGACATGTCTGAATACATGGAAGCCCATGCCGCCTCCAAAATGGTGGGGGCGCCTCCCGGCTATGTGGGCTACGACGACGGCGGCCAATTGACCGAACGGATCCGTCGCAGGCCCTATTCGGTGGTGCTGTTCGACGAGATTGAGAAAGCCCATCCAGATGTCTTCAATATGCTGCTGCAAATCCTGGAGGACGGCACTCTCACCGATTCCCAGGGCAGGCGAGTCAGCTTCCAGAACGCGGTGATCATCATGACTTCCAATCTGGGAGCCCGGTTTATCACCGAGCGGAAGAACTTCGGCTTCTCCGCCGGCGGGGAGGAGGACGACGACAAACGCATCCGCAGCGATGTGCTGGGGGAGCTGCGCCGGGCCTTCAAGCCGGAATTCCTCAACCGGGTGGATGAAACCATCGTATTCCACAAGTTGACCCAGGAGGAGATCCACACCATCGCCCAGCGGCTGTTGGAACAGGTGAGCCAGCGGGTGGAGCAGATGGGGATTGCCCTCACTTTTGCTCCCCAGGCGGTGGAGGCAGTGGCCAAAGCCGGGTTTGACCCCATTTATGGGGCGCGGCCGCTGCGTAGGGCCATCCAGCAAAAAATTGAAGATGCTTTTGCCGACCATCTGCTCAAGGGGGATTTTGCGGCAGGAGACAGCGTCCTCTGCACTTTAGAAGGGGAGGAGTACCGCTTCCTAAAAGGGGAAAAGAGGCAATAGAATTGGCAGCAAAAGGGAGGCCGCATCGCGGCTTCCCTTTTGTTAGCTCCGCCAAAAAATATTATCTTTTCCTATGCAAAATGACGTATAAGCGAGAATTTTCGTGCATGGCCGACCTATTCACAGATAATTCAAAAATTCCGATGTCGATCCCCACTGGAAAACATGCTAAACTAAAGCAAGATTTAAGGGCCAGCCGTTTTTATCTACCCCTAATACCGCCTAAAACAGGCGTTTGTCAGCAATGGGAACGGCGGCAGCCCAGGGGCGAGAGCCCGCTAAACCAAACACATAGAAGTGGGAGGCGCATCCTCGTGGAAAAAACAGACAGGTTGTTGCATCAGAACATTTTGAAGGTCTTTCTTGGATATCTGCTGCCGACCGTCATGGGTATGATCACTCATTCCCTTTACTGCTTGGCGGACGTTATGTTCATCGGCGTGTATGTGGGCAGTACCGCACTGGCGGCAATGAACATCTGCATGCCTATCTTCACTCTATTTACATCCATTGGGTTGCTCATCGGCGTGGGTGCTTCTACCACCATCATGGTCAAGTTGGGGCAGGGGGATCACGAAAGCCCAGATAAGATTTTCTCCCTGGCTATTTTATGCAACCTAGTTGTAGGGGTCACCATCAGTGTGCTGGCCACCCTTTACCTGGAGCCCTTTGCCCGGTTCCTGGGGGCCACCGACCAACTGATGCCCTACGTTTCCCAATATATGACCCCCATCAACTGCACCTGCTTCGCCTTTATCCTCTCCAGCATGATGCAGGTGATCATCCGGGCGGATTACAACCCCAAATTGGTGATGATTGCCACCGTCACTGGCAATCTGTTTAACATCGTCTTTGACTATGTGTTTATGGCCAAAATGGGGATGGGGATTTTCGGCGCGGCCCTGGCCACCGCCATTTCTCCCTTCATCAGTTTGGCGCTGATGAGCCTTCATTATATTTTGAAAAACAACACCCTCCATTTCACCCGGGACTGCTGCGACCTTTCGCTGCTCAAGCGGATTTTGCAGAACGGCATTGGAACCTTCTGCCTGGAGTTCACCTCCGGCATGATCATTTTTGTGTTCAACATCGTGCTTTTGAAGATCAGCGGGGAGCTGGCCGTCGCCTGCTACACCATCATCTCCAACATCGCGTATGTGGGCAAGGGCATTTTCAACGGCATCGCCCAGGCCACCCAGCCGCTGATCAGCGCCAACTACGGCGCCCAGCAGTATGACCGATCCCAGCGGGCGGCAAAGATTTCTATGCTCACCGCTGTCGGTTTCTCTACGGTGGTATTCCTCTTGGTGCTGGTGATGCCCCGGCAGATCGCCGGTTGCTTCACCGAGGACATGAATTTGATCGAGGCTTGTATCCCCGCGATGAAGCTTTACTTTGTCTCCTTTGTCTTCACTGGCCTCAACACCATGCTGATGTACTACTTCCAATCCATCGAGCGGCCGAAGATCTCCACCGTTGTGGCCCTCTCCCGCGGGATTGTCCTAGTGCTGGTGGGCATCATTGTCCTCACCCCAATCCTCGGAGAAAACGGCGTTTGGCTGACCATCACCTTTGCCGAGCTTGGCACCCTTGCCTTTGCTTACCCCTATAAACGCCTGGTGGACCGGCGGCAGACACAGCGCGCTGTGCACCTGCTTCCACAAGTGACGGCCAAATAAAAAAGAGGATTTCTTTATAAACAAAAAGCGCCTGGGGATGACCTAGGCGCTTTTTGCTGTATGTCCGTATGGGAAAAGGTTGCATGGCAGTTTGTGCTATGATATATTTTATTCATAATCATTGCGTCTGGGTAAATAAGAGCGGCGGAGGTGTTTGCGGTGAACAAAAAGACAGATCTTTCTGTGGATGCGATCAAGATCGGGATTGAGGACAAACTTTACTATATCATTGCGGATTCCTGTATAGGGTGTGGGAAATGTGAGGGAGAATGCCCTGTCGGCGCAATTACCATGGGAGCGGAAAAGCGGGAGATTGACCCGTCCATTTGTATTGACTGCGGTACTTGCTCAGTTGTATGCCCCGTAGGCGCGGCTGAGCCGGTATTGGGGGAACGGGACAGCATACCCATCCAGGCTATAGATCCGGACAAATGCTATTTTAATCCGGGCTGTGCATTGAGCTTGTACAAACCAGAAGTTCCAGAGATGATGTTGAACTTGTTGCACGAACATTTCGGGCAGGTAAAGCTCCACAACATTTGTTGCCGAAACGATCCCCAGTTGGAGGCAGGCTCTGTCATCATCAACAACTGTGCGGGCTGTGACCGCCGCTTCCGCTCTTTATATAATGGCATTCGCACGGTTTCCTATTGGGAAGTCTTGGACAGTATCCCAGATTTGAAATTGCCGGACTATGGGGGGATGACCGTGTCGATCCACGACTCCTGTGGGTACCGGCACAGGCCACAGGTTCATCGCGCTATAAGAAGCCTTTTGCAAAAAATGCACATCAAAATTGTAGAAGCGGAGTTTAGCGGAACCTCCTCTGTCTGCTGCGGTGATAATTTTTATGGTGCCGTCCCCAACGAAGAGGTGGAGCGGCGCATACAGATGCGGGCGGATCAATTCCCCTGTCAGGATGTTGTTGTATACTGCATTGGCTGTGTGCGCTCCATGACGGCTGGAGGGAAAACGCCCCGCTATCTGCCCGATCTTTTGTTTGACCGTCATGCGGAACCGATGCCGGATACGCTTGACGAATACCATTCCAAACTTATGGGTTACATAAGGTCGCATGAAGGGGCAAGATCCCATTAAAAAAGCAGTTGCCGCTGGAACGAAAGCATAGGAATTAAGCGCCTGGGGGGATTTTTCCCCAGGCGCTTTTTCGTTTGTATGCCACAGATCAGCAGGGGCGGTTTGCCGGGCTGGCATGTCTTTCGAGAGAATAAAAAACGCCCCTCTCCTGGCGGCTTGGGCAGGGGAGGGGTGTTCTATACAATAGGGGTTACATATCCCGGGAGGCGACAAAGTTGGCGCCGGTGCCCAGGACGTCCTTAACCACGATGTCCCCTACTTTGACAGGGGACTGGACCTGCACTGCATTCAGCAGCGCTATGGCTTCCGGGATCATCGCCTTGGGGATGTCCCGGTCGGTTTTCACTGGTAGACGGTGGTGGATGCCGCCGGTGATCTTCACAGTGGAGGTGATCACCCGGGTGGGATTGACCAGCTCTTTTTTCCCGTAGTCGGCGCCTCTAGGGCAGGAGTTGCCGGTGACGGCATAACCGTTTTCTTCATCCACATGGAGGTGGCAGCCCTTGGGGCAGACAATACAAATCAAATCGGTCATCTTCGCTTACTCCTTTTCTACAGAAATGACAATCTCATCGGCGGCTTTGTCCAGCAGCGCCTTGGGGATGACGATTTTTTCCATCTCGCCAGGGGCCATGTGCTCCCGCTTGAAGGTGGAGAGGGCCTCCCCTCCGGAGGTCACCTTGATGACAACATCTTGGAAGACGTTGCGCACCCGGAAAAAGACCTCTACAAATTTGTCCACATTTCCGGTGCGGATCTTCTGGGGGACGGTGTAGCCCACATTGTCCCCGTTTTTCAACTGGATCAGCTTGCCCTCTTGGATGCCCTCCGAAAGGATGTATTTGGCCGCATTGCCGCCAGCCCGCTTGCTTTCCGCGGTGACAAAGTCCACCAGGTCGTGAACGTGGACCACATTGCCGCAGGCGAAAACGCCGGGGATGGAGGTCTCCATATTCTCATAGACCACCGGGCCGTTGGTGCGGGGATCGATTTGGATGCCCACCCCGCGGGAGAGCTCGTTTTCCGGGATCAGGCCCACCGACAACAGCACGGTGTCGCAGTCGAACTCGATCTCCGAGCCAGGGATGGGTTTGCGGTTCTCATCCACCTTGGAGATGATCACCTTTTCTACCCGGCGGTCGCCTTGGATGTCGGTGATGGTGTGGGAGAGATAAAGGGGAATGCCGTAGTCGTTGAGGCACTGGACGATATTCCGGTTCAAGCCGTTGGAATAGGGCATCAGCTCCACGCAGGCCAGGACCTTAGCCCCTTCCAGGGTCATGCGGCGGGCCATGATCAGACCGATGTCTCCGGAGCCCAGGATGACTACCCGTTTGCCCACCATATAGCCCTCCATGTTGACATACCGCTGGGCAGTGCCGGCAGTAAAGATGCCGGCGGGGCGGGTGCCGGGGATAGAGATGGCGCCCCGGGTCCGCTCCCGGCAGCCCATGGCCAGGACGATGGCCTTGGCCTCCAGGATCATGTAGCCGTCCACCGTGTTGATGGCATGGACCTTTTTATCCTCGGTGATTTCCAGCACCATGGTGTCGGTTTTTACCTCCACATCGGTGCTGCGGACCATTTCGGCAAAGCGTTGAGCGTATTCGGGGCCGGTCAGCTCCTCTTTAAAGTAATGGAGGCCGAAACCGTTGTGGATGCATTGGTTGAGGATGCCGCCCAGTTCTTTATCCCGCTCCAGAATCAGCACTTTTTTTGCGCCGCCGGTGTAGCCTTCGTAGGCGGCGGCCAAACCGGCGGGGCCTCCGCCGATGACAATCAGATCATACATTACAGATTCCCTCCCACTTTGGTCTCGCCGGTGATGATGTAGCTGCCGGTTTTGTCCATCTCGATTTCGCTGTAGGGGATGTGGAGCTCCCGGGAGATGATCTCCTGGACACGGGGGCCACAAAATCCGCCTTGGCAGCGGCCCATGCCGGCGTTGCAGCGCCGCTTCACCCCGTCGATGGTCTTGGGGGGGATGGGGGAATGGAGGCAGGCCACAATCTCCCCTTCGGTGATGGTCTCGCAGCGGCAGATTACCCGGCCGTAACGGGCATCCTTGGCGATGACCGCAGCTTTTTCTTCCTGGGGCAGATCTTTGAAGTTGATCTTTTCCCGGGTGTCCACAAACCCTTCTTTCTCTGTGGCGGAGAGGCCCAGATCCCGCAGGATGTCCACTGCCATTTTGGCAATGGCCGGCGCGGCGGAGAGGCCAGGGGATTTGATGCCCGCCAGGTTGATGAAGTTTTTCGCGGTTTTGGATTCGGCAATGAGGAAGTCCTCCCGGTCAATGTAAGCCCGGATGCCAGCAAAGTTGCGGATGTTCTCCCGGAAGTTGATGCCCGGCACCGATTTGAGGGAGGCGTTCAGCACTTCAGCCAGGCCGTCAGCTGTGGTGGAAACATCCTCATATCCCTCTACAAAATGGGAGTTGGGGCCTACGATCAAATTGCCGTGGACGGTGGGGGCCACCAGGACGCCCTTGCCCACCTTGGTGGGGCATTGGAAGATGACTTTGTTCACCAGCTTGCCTTGGCTCTTATCCAGAAGGTAATACTGGCCCTGGTTGGGCAGGGAGCGGAACTCCGGTTCGGCCACCAGGTTGTGGACCTCGTCGCAATGGACCCCCGCCGCGTTGATGATATAACGGGTTTCATAGACATTTTTATCGGTGGTGATTAAGTACCCATCGGCGGTCTTTTCAATGCCGACCACCTTGTTGTTTAAGTAGAGTTCCACCCCGTTGCGCACGGCGGTCTCCGCCAAGGCGATGGCGAATTCCCAGGGGTTGACAATGGCGGCAGTAGGGGCGTAGAGGGCGCACTGAACCTTGGGGTTCAGGTTGGGCTCCATCTTGAGGGCCTCCTCCCCGGAGAGGATCCGCAATTCCGGGACGCCGTTTTTCACCCCGCGCTCGTAGATCTCCTCTACGGTTTTGGCCTCTTCGTCGTTGAAGGCAATGACAAACGAGCCCACCTGGTTGTAATGGACGCTCAGTTTCTGGCAGAGCTCCTTGGCCAGGCGGCTGCCTTCCACATTGAGCTTAGCCATCAAGGTTCCGGGCTCCGGGTCGTAGCCCGCGTGGATGATGGCGCTGTTGGCCTTTGTCGTCTGGTCGGCGACGTCGTTTTCCTTCTCGAGGACCGCTGTCTTGAGCTGGTATTTGGACAGCTCATAGGCGGTGGCCGCACCGACGATACCGCAGCCGATTACTACCACATCATACATGAAAAGGGTACCTCCTCAATTGTTTTATCAGTCACATTCCAAAGCGCGCACAAAAAAAGAGGCAAAGCAAGCCAAAGCCGCTGGAATACGGCCGGTAGCTGCTTTGTCTCTCTCATCGCTAAAGCACATATGAAATTCAAATTCAGTATACCACGTTTGCTGTCCGGTTTCAACCGCGAGAGGCCGTTATTCCTCCCAATTTTTAGCCCGAGATACGGCTTTTTTCCAGCCTTTTAACAGTTTCTCCCGCTGTGTGCCCTCCATCTGGGGGGAATAGATCTTGTCAAGGGTCCACTGGTTTTTGATGTCGCCCAGATCCTTCCAGAACCCGACAGCCAACCCGGCCAGATACGCTGCACCCAGGGCGGTGGTCTCCCGGATCATCGGCCGGCGGATGGAGCGGCCCAGGATGTCCGCCTGGAACTGCATGAGGAAATTGTTGGCGCTGGCCCCGCCGTCCACCTTCAGTTCCCGCAGGTCGATGCCGGTGTCGGCAACCATGGCGTCCAGCACATCCTTAGTCTGGTAGGCGATGGCCTCCAGCGCCGCCCGGATGATATGGTTGCGCCCGGCTCCACGGGTCAGCCCAAAGATGGCCCCTCGGGCATACATGTCCCAGTGGGGGGCGCCCAGTCCGGTAAAAGCGGGCACCAGGTACACCCCGCCGTTGTCCTCCACCTGGGTGGCGAAATACTCGGAATCCTTGGCGTCACCCAAGAACCGCAGTTCGTCCCGCAGCCACTGGATTACCGCACCGCCCACAAAGACGCTGCCTTCCAGTGCGTACTGCACCTTGCCGCCCAGGCCGATGGCAATGGTGGTCAAAAGTCCGTTTTGAGAGAGGTACATCTCCTCGCCGGTGTTCATCAATAGGAAACATCCCGTTCCGTAGGTGTTCTTTGCCTCACCTTTTTGGAAGCAGGTCTGGCCAAACAGGGCCGCCTGCTGATCCCCGGCGATGCCCGCAATGGGGATGTTCACCCCGCCGATATTGACAGTGCCGTATACTTCGCTGGAGTTGCAGACCTGGGGCAGCATACAGCGAGGGATATCCAGTGCTTTTAAAATTGTATCGTCCCAATCCAGGGTCTTGATGTTGTAGATCATGGTTCGGGAGGCGTTGGTGTAGTCGGTGACATGGACTTCGCCCCCCGTCAATTTCCAGATGAGCCAGGTGTCCACCGTGCCGAAGAGGATTTCTCCCCGTTCCGCCCTCTCCCGCAGGCCCTCCACGTGGTCGAGAATCCACTTGATCTTGGTGCCGGAGAAATAGGCGTCGATCAAAAGGCCGGTGTTCTCACGGATATACTCTTCCAGGCCCTGTTTTTTCAGATCCTCGCAGATGTCGGCGGTGCGGCGGCATTGCCAGACAATGGCGTTGTACACCGGACGGCCGGTTTTACGGTCCCAAAGGATGGTGGTCTCCCGCTGGTTGGTGATGCCGATGGCCGCCACTTCGGCAGGGTCGATGTTGCCCCGGGCCAGCACCTCGGTGAGGACGCCATACTGGGAGGCGTAAATCTCCATGGGGTCGTGCTCCACATAGCCGGCTTTGGGATAGAGCTGGGTGAACTCCTTTTGGGCGATCTCCACAATGTTTTGCTGCCGGTCAAAGACGATGGCGCGGGAACTGGTGGTGCCTTGGTCCAAGGCGATGACATAATTCTTCATGGCGATGCTCCTTCTGAAAGTACTGCTACATAAACCAGATTTCAGGGCGGGTGGCGGAAACCGCAGCCGCACCCGCCGCCAAAGCGCTGAGAATATCCTCTTTGTCAGAGATGAGCCCCCCGGCGATGAGGGGGATAGAGGTCATCCCCGATAGCCGCCGTAGGATTTTGGGCATGACGCCGGGCAGCACCTCAATAAAATCGGGGAGCTGGCCCGCCCCCAGCTGTTTGGAAAATCCCTCCAGGGCGATGGAATCGATCATAAAAAAGCGCTGCACAGTGATGAGCCCTAGCTCCCGCGCCCGCTTGACCAGCTGGGATTTGGTGGTGATGACCCCATCCGCCTTGGTGGCATTGCGGATGAAACTGACCGCAATCTCCCGGGAAGAAAGGCCGTCGATCAAATCTAAGTGGACAAAGGCGGTGCGGCCTGCGGCCTTGATTTGGTCCACAATGCCGGGGATGCTCAAAATGTCCCCAAACAGGACAAAAACCACCTGGCAGTCGGAGGAGAGGGAGCGTTCCAGCCCCGCATAGTCCTTGACAGCGGCGACAATGGGCGCGTCCCGCAGGGCGGCAAGTACCGTTTCACGATCCATAAAAGCCTCCAGTGATGTTGTGTTTTTCGCTCAAAACGCCGCCGGGCAACGGAAGAGGGCAGAGACCCGGAACGGCGCTGGCTGTTACCCTTTTATTATACAGGCAAGCGGGGGGAAAAGCAAACTTTCCGGATAGCGGTTGACAAATCTTGGGAAGGAGGTATAATAATAACATAAATGAGAAAAGCGATGACGGGGACGGTCCTCCATCCTTCCTTTGCAGAGAGCCGGCGGTTGGTGAAAGCCGGCAGGGAAGCGGAATGGGCCCATCGCCCCTGAGCTGAGGATTGAACGCCTGTTAGCGGGTTAGTAGAGCCCTTCGCAAGGACTGCGTTATCTGTCCAGGATTTGTTGGAATCCGTAGAAAGCGGCGCAATTGTTTGTGCAATTTGGGTGGTACCGCGGGCAATGAAAAGTTAGCTCGTCCCTGTGTGATACAGGGGCGGGCTTTTTGTATTTCCCCACAAAAGCCGCCTAAAAAATAGAATTGATATAGGAGGAGCTGCTATGCACCGTCGTTGTCAACGCCAAAGCACATGGAAGAACAAAAAAGCCGCAGCCATTGGCTGCACCCCCATCATGGCGCGAATTATCCGGCTGCCCGGAGCAGCCTCAAAATAAGAAGAAAACTGGCAGAAATAAACGAGGGGATCACCGCGGCGGCAAAGACGTCAAAAGGCGCGGCTGCCGTACTAGGGCATGGAGCTTTTTCCATGCCCTTTTTCTATGGAACGGGGCCAAAATCCACCCAAAGGGGCACGTTTGCCCCCAGCGGCGAATAGAATACCGGTGGGGAGGGTTTGCCATGAGACGAGGCCGCCGCTATTTGGATCCCAAACAGATCCTGTTTTATAAATCCTGTTTTGTATTTATGATGCTCCTCATCACTGTCATCCTGGTGGACAGCCGTATCCGGCCGGTGATCAAGACCATGTCCAGCTACCAAGCCCAGGTGTATGCTACCCAGGTGATCAACGACGCCGTATTGGAAGAATTGACCCGGGAAGGGGTCACCTATGGGGATTTGGTCACCCTGACGCGCAATGAAAAGGGGGAGGTCACCGCCATCCAGACCGATATGACCGCTCTTAACCGGATGCGGGCCAACATCACCAACACGGTGCTGTACCATGTAGCCAACCTGGAAAACCAGGACATCAACATCCCCATCGGCTCCCTGACTGGGGTGCAGATCCTGTCCGGCCGAGGGCCCAAGGTCAAATTCCACGTCATGCCTGCCGGGTACCTGCTCACTGATTACGAAAACCGGTTTGATTCCGCGGGCATCAACCAGACCCGGCATCAGATCCTGCTCAACATGACCATGAATGTGACCGCCATCGTGCCGGGATACAGCGTCACCACCGAGGTCAAAACCAGCTACTGCCTGGCAGAGACGGTGATTGTCGGGTATGTGCCTCAGTCCTTCACCGAAGTCACCGGGGACGACCGCTCCAATCTCTCCAAGATCTTCGATTTTGGCGCCGGGCGGGGGAATGGGGCTGCGCTGGTGCAATAGACGGCGGGCGGGGGATTATTTCCCTCTTTCCCAAGCAAAACTAAGAAATAAGGCTGTAAAATAAAAAAGAAATATGCTATACTATTACTCTGTGAACATCCGGCTGTGCCGGGAAAAAGGAGGTTGCATGTTGGACCTTCAGCAAGCAAAAAAGAGAATGGAAGAGCTGACGGCCCTTGTGGAGGACTACAGCTACTGGTATTATGTCATGGATAACCCCAAGGTGGAGGATTATGAGTACGACCGGCTCTACCATGAACTGTTGGATTTGGAAGAGCAGTTCCCGGAGCTTCAGTCCCCCAATTCCCCTACCCAGCGGGTGGGCGGAAAGACCCTCAACACCTTTGAGGAGGTCCGCCATGAGGTGCAGATGGGCTCCCTCCAGGACGTGTTCAGCACCGAGGAGGTAGCGGCCTTTGGCCAGCGGGTTAAAGAGGAGCTGCCCCAGGCCCAGTTTGTGGTGGAGCCGAAGATCGACGGCCTCTCGGTCTCGCTGGAGTACCGGGACGGGGAGTTTGTCCGTGGCTCCACCCGGGGGGACGGGTTTGTGGGGGAGGATGTCACCCAAAACCTGCGCACCATCCGGTCCATCCCTCTGCGCCTCAAGGACCCCATCCCCTTTTTGGAGGTGCGCGGGGAGGTTTACATGCCCCGGGAAAGTTTTGAAAAGGTGGTTGCCCAGCAGGAGCTGAGCGAAGAACAGCCCTTTAAAAACCCCCGCAACGCAGCCGCCGGATCCCTGCGGCAAAAGGATCCAAAGGTCACTGCTAAACGGTATTTGGACATCTTTGTCTTCAATGTGCAGCAGATCGAGGGGAAAGAGCTTTTGGGCCATAAGGAATCGCTGGACTATCTCAAGGAACAGGGTTTCCACGTGATCCCCTCTTACCTGTTGTGCAGCGAGATTGAACCCGCTGTCCGGGAGATTGAGGCCATTGGCCAGCGCCGGGGGGAGTACCCTTTCGACATCGACGGGGCTGTTGTGAAGGTGGACAACTTCTCCCAGCGGGAGGAGCTGGGTTCCACTTCCAAATTCCCCAAGTGGGCCATTGCTTTCAAATATCCGCCGGAGGAGAAGAACACCAAGCTGCTTGATATTGAGGTCAAAGTGGGCCGCACCGGCGCCCTGACCCCTACCGCCCGGTTTGAACCCATAACCCTGGCGGGCACCACCGTCAGCCGTGCAGTGCTCCACAACCAGGACTTCATCGACCAGCGGGAGATTGCCGTTGGGGATATCATCACCGTTCGCAAGGCCGGGGAGATCATCCCTGAAGTGGTGGCGGTGGCGGAGCACAAAGGGGAGAACCCGGTGTTCCAGATCCCCCGCGTCTGCCCCTCCTGCGGGTCGGAGGTGGTGCGGGACAAGGAGGCGGCGGTGCTGCGGTGTGAAAACGTCAGCTGTCCCGCCCAGGTGTTGCGCAACCTGATCCATTTCGCCTCCCGGGACGCCATGGACATTGAGGGCTTGGGCCCGGCCCTGCTGGAGGCCCTCCTCCAGCGGGAGATGATCGCTTCCCCGGCGGATCTTTACCATCTGAAACAAGAGGAGGTCGCCGCCATCGACCGGATGGGGGAGAAGAGCGCTGCCAACCTGATGGCCGCCATCGACCGCAGCCGCGGCAACGACCTGGGCCGGGTGATCTTTGCCCTGGGCATCCGGGGGATCGGCCAGCGGAGCGCCATCCTCCTCTCCCAGCACTTTGGGACAATGGACTCCGTCATGGCCGCCAATGTGGAAGAGATCAATGCCATCGACGGGTTTGGGGAGATTATGGCCCAAAGCGTGGTGGATTTCTTCGCTGGGGAAAACAACCGCCTCCAGGTGCAGCGCCTCAAGGATGCAGGGGTCAATATGACCTGCCTGAACAAGCCCCAATCCAAGGTTTTGGAGGGCCTCGTCTTTGTCTTGACTGGCACCTTGCCCACCATGAGCCGCAATGAGGCAAAAGAGATCATCGAAAACCTGGGGGGGAAGGTCTCCTCCAGCGTCTCCAAAAAAACCAGCTATGTAGTGGCGGGGGAGGAAGCTGGAAGCAAACTGACCAAGGCACAGGAGCTGGGGGTTCCCATCCTGGATGAAGCGGGCCTCCTCACCCTGACACAAGGACAATAAAAGGAAGGTGCAACAATGCAGATCGATATCAAACACGTGGCCAAACTGGCCCGGCTGAGAATAGAAGACGATCAACTGGAAAAGTTTGAAGAGCAGATGCAGGATATTTTGGGCATGGTGGAAAACCTGCCCGAGATCTCCGGCAGCGAATTTGGGGTGGATCCTAGCTGCCCCATGCAACTGCGCAAGGACGAAATCACCCCCTCCCTTCGCCGGGATGAGGTTCTCAAAAACGCCCCCGAAGTCAAGGCCGGCTGCGTCGTCGTGCCCAAGACGGTGGAACAGTAAAAGGGTAGGAGGTAGACAACATGGAATTGTATACAAAATCAGCGGCGGAACTCTCCCGCATGCTGCGGGACAAGAGCTGCAGCGCCACCGAGATCGCCCAGTCGGTGTTCTCCCGGATTGACGCGGTGGAGGACAAGGTAAAAGCCTATATCACCCTGACCCGGGATTCCGCTATGGACCAGGCCAAAGCGGTGGACGAGCTGCTGGCCAAAGGGGAGAGCCTGTCCCCCTTGGCGGGCATCCCCGTGGCGGTGAAGGACAACATCTGCACCAAGGACATCCTCACCACCTGCGCTTCCAAGATGCTGTACAACTTTGTGCCGCCCTATAACGCCACTGTGATGGAAAAACTGCTGGCCGCCCACACCGTGATGCCCGGCAAGCTGAATATGGATGAATTTGCCATGGGTTCCTCCTGTGAGAACTCCCGGTTCTTCAAGACCCACAACCCCCACAACCTGAACTATGTTCCCGGCGGCTCCTCTGGCGGTTCCTCCGCGGCGGTGGCCTCCGGCATGGCGACACTGGCTTTGGGTTCCGACACCGGCGGCTCCATCCGGGAGCCTGCCGCTTACTGCGGCATTGTGGGCCTCAAACCCACTTATGGTTCGGTTTCCCGCTACGGCTTGGTTGCCTTTGCCTCCTCCCTGGACCAGATTGGCCCCATGGGACGCACAGTGGAGGATGTGGCCATGCTGTACAACGTCCTCTGCGGCCACGATAAGATGGACGCCACCAGCGCCTACCGGGAATACCCCGATTTCACCGCCAACCTGGGTGAAGGGGTCAAGGGCCTCACCATCGGCGTGCCCGCCGAATACTACGGTGAAGGCGTGGACGAGGAAGTCAAAACCGCAGTTCACGCCGCCATCAAGGAGTTGGAAGCGGCTGGCGCCACTGTCAAGGAGATCAGCCTGCCCAGCACCCAATACGCCCTCTCTGCCTACTACATCATCGCCTCCGCGGAGGCTTCCTCCAACCTGGCCCGGTTTGACGGGGTCAAATACGGCTACCGCGCCGAGAATTACAACGGCCTCATCGACATGTATGAACGCACCCGCAGCGAGGGCTTTGGCGACGAGGTCAAGCGCCGCATCATGTTGGGCACTTTTGTGCTCAGCTCTGGGTACTATGACGCCTATTACAAACGGGCCAAGCTCCTCCAGATGCGCATCGCCCAAGAGTTTGCCGAGGCGTTCCGGTCCTGCGACCTGCTGATCACCCCCACAGCCCCCTCCACGGCTTTCAAAATTGGGGAGAATGTAGACGACCCCTTGAAGATGTACGCTGCCGACATCTGCACCATCAACGTCAACATCGCCGGCCTGCCCGGCCTTAACATCCCCTGCGGCAAGGGGGCCAACGGCCTGCCCATCGGCATGCAGCTCATCGGGCCCAAATTCTCCGAGGCCACCTTGCTCAAGACTGGCGCTTGCTATGAGAAGATCGTCGGGGGCTTTGGCCCCATCCCCGAGATCCGGGCATAAGGAGGTAAATGGAACATGGAATATACAACCGTCATCGGCCTTGAGGTCCATGCGGAACTCAACACCGCTACCAAAATCTACTGCGGCTGCAAAAATGCCTTCGGCTCCGAAGTCAACAGCAACTGCTGCCCCATCTGCACCGGTCTGCCCGGCACCCTGCCCACCCTCAATGAGAAGGTGGTGGACTATGCCATCAAGATGGGCCACGCCCTCAACTGCACCATTCACAACGTCTGCAAGCAGGACCGGAAGAATTATTTCTATCCCGACCTGCCCAAGGGCTACCAGATCTCCCAGTTTGACATCCCCCTGTGCGAAAATGGCTTTGTGGAGGTGATGCTGGACGACGAGGGCACCACCAAAAAAATCGGCGTCACCCGCATCCACATTGAGGAGGACGCCGGCAAGCTGATCCACGACGACAGCTTCTCCGGCTCCCTGGTGGATCTAAACCGCTGCGGCGTCCCGCTGATTGAGATTGTCTCCGAGCCGGACATGCGCTCTTCCGCCGAGGCAAAAGCCTATCTGGACACCATCAAGGCCATTTTGGGGACCATCGGCATCTCCGACTGCAAGATGCAGGAGGGTTCCATCCGGTGCGACATCAACGTTTCGGTGATGCCCAAGGGCTCTGATACCTTTGGCACCCGCTGCGAGATGAAAAATGTCAACACCTTCAGCGGTGCGGTCCGCGCCATTGAGTATGAGGCAAAGCGCCAGATTGAGATTCTGGAAGCCGGTGGGGAGATCCACCAGGAAACCCGCCGCTGGGACGACATGAAAGGGGAATCTTTCCTGCTGCGCTCCAAAGAGGATGCCCAGGATTACCGGTATTTCCCCGAGCCGGACCTTTTGACCATCATGGTGGACCCCGCCCATGTGGAGGAGCTGAAAGCCTCCCTGCCGGAGCTGCCCAACGCCAAGCTGAAACGGTATATGAAGGATTTCGGTCTGCCCCGGTTCGACGCCAACCTGCTGGTGGAAAACCCGGAGAAGGCGGAGCTGTTTGAAGCGGCCGCTGCCCTCAAGTCCTGCCAGCCAAAAAACATCTCCAACTGGCTTAACGGCGATGTTTCCCGCCTCCTCAACGAGAAGAACATCAATTTGAGTGATACCAAGCTGACCGCCCAAAACCTCGCCCGGATGATTCAGCTCATCGAGTCTGGGGAGATCTCCAATGCCGCGGGCAAGACGGTGATTGAGGAAATCCTCTTCACCGACAAATCCGCCGATGAGGTGGTCAAGGAGAAGGGCCTTGCCCAGATCAGCGACACTTCTGCGCTGGAGGCCATTGTGAAATCAGTGCTGGAGGCCAACGGCAAAGCTGTGGAGGACTACAAAAAGGGCAAGACCAACGTGGTCGGCTTCCTGGTGGGCCAGTGCATGCGGGCCTCCAAGGGCCAGGGCAACCCCGGCATCTTCAAAGACCTGATTGTCAAAGCAATAGAAACCATATAACAAATATAGATATATGACGCGTCCAATAGCGGGTGGAAAGTAACTTCACCCGCTATTTCTATAGAAAAAAACGATATAAATCGGCTAGCTATCGAAAAAATCAATTACAATTGCCCGGGGTATGGAAGCATGGTATAATATCCAGGAATTTAGGCGGTTTTTGCCTAAAGGAGGTATCTTTTCATGCTCGTAGACATGCATCTACACGAATCAACCTATTCCTCCGACAGCAAAATGACCTTGGCGGAGATCGTCAGCGATGCCAAAGCCAAAGGCTTGGACGGTGTCTGCATCACCGACCACGACAGCATGGGGCTCAAAGAAGTGGCGGAAGCCTATTCCAAAGAAGTGGATTTCCCCATTTTTGTAGGGGTGGAATATTATTCCCTGTGGGGGGACATCACCGCCTTTGGCATCGATTCTTTCCCCAGTGAGCGGATTGACGCCCAGGAGTTCATCGATTTTGTGGCCTCCCAAGGGGGATTCTGTATCTCCTGCCACCCGTTCCGCAACAACAACCGGGGATTGGAGCACCACCTCAAGGACGTCCACGGCCTGGGCGGGGTGGAGGTGCTCAATGGAAGCACCTCTTTGGAGGCCAACCGGGAAGCCCTTCGCTACTGCAATGAGCTGGGTCTTGTGCCAATTGGGGCCAGCGATGCCCACTGGACCAGTCAGCTGGGCAAATACGCCACCTACCTGCCGGAGGATGTGCGCACCATCCCCGACCTGGTGCGGGTGCTCAAATCCGGGAAATGCCGCCCGGCGATCTGGACGGAAGAGGGATATCAAGTCGTGGAAACCTTCTAAAAGGGAAGGGGTCCACGCTGGTATAGAATCTGTAAATACGAGGAGTGCACGACTATGAAACGTATCCTGGCAAGTTTGTTGGCTGCGGCTATGCTGACAGGCGTTTTTGCTGGCTGCAGCAACAGCGGCGGCCAAAGTTCCAGCTCTGGAACATCGTCTTCTGAGGCTGCTGAAAAGCCCTATGAGGGCACAACTTTAAATGTGATGCTTGCCTACGGCGGGGCGGAGAAATCCTTCGACGCCTTCACCGAGAAGACCGGCATCAAGATTGAGTATGTGGAGATCTCCACCGGCAAGGCCTTGGCCCAGATGCAGGCGGAAAACGGCAACACCACAGCGGACGTCTGGTTCGGCGGCGGCGTGGACAGCTACATCGCTGCAACCGAACTTGGCTATCTGGAACCGTATGTCTCCCCCGAGGCGGAAGCCATCGATGAGAGCTACCGGGACAAAGACGGCTACTGGACAAGCCTGGCCCTGGTTCCCGCCGGTTTCCTGGTGAACAACGACGTTCTCGCCGAGAAGAACCTGGAAGCCCCCAAAACCTGGGAAGACCTGGCTGATCCCAAGTATAAAGATGAGATCATCATGGCTTCTCCCGCTATCAGCGGCACTCAATACGCCATCCTCAACGGCACTCTGCAAGCTTGGGGAGAAGAAAAAGGCTGGGACATCTGGGGCAAGATTAACGACAATGTGGACTTCTACGCCAAGGGCGGCGGCGAACCCGGCCCCAAGACCTGCGCTGGCGAGTACGGCATCGCCATTCTCGCTATGACCGGCGGCACCTTCGCCCTGGAAGAGGAGTACCCGGTCACTGCCATCTACCCTGAGGACATGATTCCTTGGACTCCCGCCCCCATCGCCATCTTCAAGAATTCCCAGAACAAGGAAGCAGCCAAGGTATTTGTGGACTACATGCTCTCCAAAGAGGGACAGGAAGCCCTGCGTGAAGCCGATGCCCGCATCATGGCCAGAGGCGATGTGGAGGTCCCCTCTGCGATCGGCACCGTCGACACAACCAAGATGATCAAACAAGATGTCACCTTGTTTGGTTCCCAGCGGGAGGCCCTGCTTGAAAAATGGGCTGCCCTCGCCGGTGAAAAAGACGCGTAACCAAACTGAATGTTGAGAAAGGGGCCTTGAACCGCGGTTCGGGGCCTCTTTCAGCATGGAAAGGAGGCGCCTATGACAGCATATGAGCAAACCGGCACAGCCCGTCCGGTCCGCCGGCTCCGGTACCGGGCGGCCAATCTGCTGGATTGGGTGATGCTGGGGCTGCTGCTGGCGGGAATCGCCTTGTTTATCCTCTATCCCATTGTCTCGGTGGTATCCACCAGTTTCTTTGTCAAAGGCCAGTTCACCCTGCAATACTACCTGGATCTGTTTACCAAAAGCAACCTAAAATTGATCGGCAACAGCCTTTGGGTGGCCACACTCTCTTCCAGTTTCACCACCTTTTTTGCTTTTTGCATCGCGCTGTACGCCTTCTGCTCCAAAGAAAAGACCCGTAGACTCTTGCAGAACGGCCTGCTTTTGACCATGATTTCCCCGCCTTTTGTCTCGGCCCTGGCCTTTATCTTGCTGTTCGGCCGCCGTGGGATCATCACCTACGGCCTGCTGGGCCTGAGCGTCAACCCCTACGGCTGGCACGGCATCGTCATCTTGCAGACCATCGGCAACATCTCCTTTGCCACGCTGCTCCTGCTGGCCTCCTTTGATACGGTGGACCTGAAACAGGTGCTGGCTTCCCGGGATTTGGGGGCCAATCCCTGGCAGACTTTGTGGCATGTGGTGATCCCCCTGGTGCGCCCCGGCCTTTTGTCGGTGATTTTCACCCTATTCACCATGAACCTGGCGGATTTCGGCACCCCAATTGTCATTGGCGGGCGGTATAAAGTGCTGGCTACGGAAGCTTATTTGCAGGTGATCTCCACCGCCAACCTGGGCAAAGCATCGGCCATCAGTGTGCTGATGGTTCCCACAGCGGTAGTGGCTTTCTACTTTTACCGGAAGACCCTCTCCCAATCCGGCAGCCTTGCTGAGGGGAGCAAATCCTTTTCCGGCAGCGGCTACGAGTTTGAACTCCCCCGGTCCATCCGCTGTTTGCTGCTTTCGGTGGTGGGCTTGTTTTTCACCGTGATGGCATTAAAATACGGCAATATCTTGTTGTCTACTGTCTCCAACACCGCCACCGGCCACATCCAGTTCACCACCAAGTATTTCCACGACCTGCCCCGCTCTCAAATGAGCTCCTATTGGCGGAGCATTCGATATGCAGTTCTATCCGGCGTGGCGGCCTCCTTTTTGGGGATACTGCTCTCTTATTACACCCACCGGCGCCGCCTGCTCGGCATGAAAGGGGTGGAGTTTATCGCCTCTCTGCCTTACATCATCCCCGGAACCTTCTTCGGTCTGGGGTATGTGGCGGCTTTCAGCCATGAGCCCTTCCTGCTGCGGGGAACGGGCCTCATCATCATCTGCAACTACACCTTCCGGCAGATCTCGGTCGCCAACAAGTCGGCCAACGCCGCCTTTTCCGCCATCGATGAAAAACTAGAGGCCGCAGCTCAAGACTTGGGGGCCAGCCGGATGGAGGTCTTCTTCGGGGTGATACTGCCCCTGCTCAAGTCCACTTTCCTGACCTGCTTTATCACGGTGTTCACCTCCAGCATGACGTCGGTGGGAGCCATCGCCTTCCTGATCTCCCCCGGCAAGAACGTGGCCAGCATGGAGCTGTTCCAATCCATTGAAAACGGCCGCTATGGGGTGGCAGCCGTCCAGGCGGTGATGATCATCGCCGTCACCCTGGGGATCAACTTATTTTCCATGTACCTGCTCAACCGGGGCCGGAAAAATCAGAAAGGAGGGAACGGACGTGTTCCTGAAGCTGGATCATCTCAAGAAGCTGTATGACGCTGACAACGGGGTAAAAGAGCTGAATTTTTCCATCGATAAAGGGGAGTTTGTCACCCTTTTGGGGCCGTCCGGCTGTGGGAAAACCACCACCCTTAACCTGATCGGCGGCTTCCTCAAGGCGGATTCTGGCCGCATCCTGTTGGATGGGGAGGATATCACCGCCCTCCCACCGGAGGAACGGCCCATCTCCACTGTGTTTCAAAGTTACGCCTTGTTTCCCCATATGAACGTGCTGGAAAACGTCTGCTACGGCCTGCGTTTTCTGCGGCGGATGTCCAAAAAGGAGGCCATTCCGGTGGCGATGGAGTACCTCTCCATCGTGGGGCTTTCCGGCTACGAGAAAAGCCGGGTGGGCAACCTCTCCGGCGGGCAGCAGCAGCGGGTGGCCCTGGCCCGGTCGATGGCCACAGGGCCCAAAATTCTTCTGCTGGATGAGCCTCTTTCCAATTTGGACGCCGGCCTGCGGGTCAAGATGCGGGCGGAACTCAAAGAGCTCCAGCAGAAGCTGGGTATCACTATGATATTTGTCACCCACGACCAGGAGGAGGCCCTCTGCCTCTCGGATCGGATTGTGGTGATGGACCATGGGGATGTAGCTCAGATCGGCACCCCGCGGGAGATTTACTTCCATCCAGAAAGCCGCTATGTGGCCACCTTTGTGGGCAAATCCAACGACTTTCGGGAAGGGGGGAGGACAGTGGTAGTCCGCCCGGAAGACATCCTCCTTCGCATGGCGCCGGACGGCCCCTACACCATTGTGGAGAAGACCTTCATGGGTTCCCACACCGAGTATGTGGTGGAGGGCGATGGGAAGCGGCTGGAAGCGAGCCTCTTCGGCCGGCAGAACAGCGAGCTGGAAACCGGCGCCCGGGTGGCGGTGGAGATCGGCCACTCCTTCTTCCTAAATGAATAGCCTTATTTGCGGAATCAAGTATCCCCCGGAGAAATTCTCCGGGGGATTTTTCTATGGCAAAACCGGTTCTAAAAGAGGGCGTGTCCCCATATCCTTACCACAAAGGAGTGAACAAGCTTATGGAGACGCTAAAAAACAAGAACAGCTATGACAGCGCCGTGGAGTCCCTGGACGACCGGGTACAGAAAGTTTTGCTCTATCTGCCTTCGATGATGAAGGATCATATTTCCGAAGTGCGCCTGCGGGAGGGACAACCTCTGGCCGTCCAGATGGGAGACCGCACCTGTTTTGTCAGCTGCCAATCCAAGCTGACCGACCGGCCAGGCAGCCAAAGTTTTATCGTTACCCGGGAGGACATCGCCTCCAGCATCCGCACTATGAGCCGCTATTCGGTTCACACCCACCAGCATGAGATCCGGGAGGGGTACCTTTCGGTTGCGGGCGGGCACCGGGCCGGGCTGGGGGGAAGCGCCGTCCTGGAAAAAGACGGGGTCGCCAACCTGCGGGAGATCACCTCCATCAACCTGCGGATCGCCCGGGATATCCGGGGCTGTGCCGACCAGCTGGTGGAGCGGATATTCAGCCGGCGGGTGCAGGGTGTACTGATCGCCGGGGCGCCGGGAAGCGGTAAAACGACCCTGCTGCGGGACCTTGGACGGCAGCTATCCAGCGGGGCTACTGGACGGTACCTGCGGGTGGCGGTTGTGGACGAGCGGTGCGAAATCGGCGGCACGGCGGCTGAAGGCCGGCGGGATCTGGGAGTCTGCACCGACCTATTGAGCGGCTGCCCCAAAGGGGAGGGCATTCTGATGGCCCTGCGGTCCCTTTCCCCCGACCTAATCCTCTGCGATGAGGTGGGGAAGGAGGAGGAAATCCGGGCGGTCTCCATGGCCCTCAACAGCGGGGTGCCGGTGGTGGCCACCATCCATGCCTCCACCCTGGAGGAGCTGCTGGCCAGGCCCCAAGGAGTGGCCCTTTTGCATACAGGGGCTTTTCAGAAGGTGGTTCTGCTGGAAGGGGCAGCTTCGCCATGTAAGATCAAATCCATTGTGGAAGCGGGGGATTTTCATGCTCCGGTTGGCCGGGCTTTTGCTGATAGCAGCCTGTTGTAGCGGGGCGGGAATCCTCGCCTCCTGCCGTCTATCCAACCGGGTTTTGGCATTGGAAAGCTGCCTCTCCTTCGTGCAGGCACTCTGCGAGGAGCTGCGGTACACCCTTGCCCGGACCGAGGATTTGCTTCTCTCCCTGGGGGAGCGGGGAAGGTTCGCCAAGTTGGACTTCATCGGCAATGCGGCCCGCCTCACCAAAGAGGGGATGGATTTCCCCACGGCGTGGCACACCGCGGTGGATGGTTCCGCCCTCCCTTTGGAACCGGAGGACCGGCGGGTTCTTGGCCAGGTGGGGGAACTGCTGGGGGCTTCCTCCGCAGAAGGCCAGCTGGCCCAATTGGCCCAGTGCCAGCGCCTTTTGGAGGAGCAGCGCGCCCAGGCCCAGGAGGAAAAAACCTCCAAGGGGAACCTGTTCCGCAGTTTGGGGATGCTGGGGGGAGCGGGCCTTTTCATCCTATTTTTGTGACGATTGAAAAAACCAAGGCGGCTCCAATCGGGAAGCCGCAGGGGAGGACAACCAATGGATGTGGATTTGATTTTTAAAATAGCTACTATCGGCATTATTGTGGCGGTGCTCAACCAGGTGCTGATCCGTTCAGGCCGGGAGGAACAGGCGATGATGACCACCCTGGCCGGGCTGATTGTGGTGCTGATGGTGATGGTGCAGGAGATCAGCAATCTGTTTTCCACCATCAAAAGCGTGTTTGGCCTGTAAAGGGGGTGAACCGTGTGGAGATGCTCTCGGTTGTGGGCCTGGGGCTGACAGCTGCGGCTCTTGCCGTAGTTCTGCGGCAGTATAAGCCAGAATACGCCCTCCTAGTCACTTTGGGGGCGGGGGTGCTCATCTTCCTCTGGATCACCGGGGAGGCGGAACCCCTCCTGCGGCAGATTGAAAGGGTGATCACCCTGGCCAAGCTACCGGGGGAGTATGCCCAGGTTCTATTCAAGTCCCTGGGGATTTGTTTCTTGACCCAGCTGGGCTGTGATACCTGCCGGGATGCCGGGGAATCCGCTGTGGCGGCCAAGGTGGAACTGGCGGGCCGGGTGGCAGTGCTGGTGCTCAGCATGCCCCTCTATCAAAAGATACTGGAAGTGGCGGGGAGCTTGTTCTCCCTATAGGAGGAAGGCGAAATCCCGCCGTGATCGATGAAAAAGGCGGACGATGAAGATGACGCGGCATGAAAAAGGGGGCGCGCCCCCACAAATACCCTGGAAACAGGCCCTGTGGAAATTGTTCGTCGGGGGCATGGCCCTCTTGGTTTTGACAGTTTCCGCTTGGGGCGACGAGATAGAATATGACATAACCGAGGAGCTAGAGGAGATTGGGGCGGAAGAGCTTTATGGCCAACTTCCAAGCGAGACCCAGCAGCTGCTGGAGGAATTCGGCATCGAGGAGATCTCCCCTGAAACCCTCTTGTCCTTGGAACCGGGCAAGTTTTTCCAGATCGGGTGGGCGTATCTCAAGGACCAGATCAAAAAGCCGGTTGCCACCATGGGGACGATCTTGGCGGCGGTACTGCTGCTCGCCTTTCTGGAGACCACCAAAACCGCCTTTTGGGATGGGGCCTTGACCCCGGTTTTTGGAACGGTGGCGGTGCTGACGGTAGCAGCGGCAGTGGCCGACCCCATTATTGGGTGCATCACCCAGGCCGCCCAGGCGGTGCGGGACTGCTCCCTCTTTTTGATCTCCTTTATCCCGGCGTTCGCCGGGGTGCTCACAGCGGGAGGGCAGCCGGTCACCGCCACCACCTACAACCTGTTCCTCTTTGGCACCTGCCAGGTGCTCAGCCGGGTGATGTCGGCGGTGATCGTCCCCTGCCTAGGGGTGTACTTGGCCTTCTGCCTGGTGGGCAGCGCCGCCCCGGAACTGCACATCACTTCAGCGGCGTCCTCCCTCAAATCCCTGGTCACTTGGGCGATGGGGCTTCTGCTCTCCATTTTTGTGGGGCTCCTCTCCATCCAAAGCGTGGTGGCCAGCGGCGCCGATTCGGTCACCGCCAAGACAGCAAAATTCCTCATCGGAAGCTTTATTCCAGTGGTGGGGGGAGCTCTTTCCGACGCATATCTAGCGGCACAAGGGTGTATCCGGCTACTCAAGACCACCTTGGGGGGCTTCGGCATTTTAGTCGCCGCGGTGACCTTCCTGCCAGTGCTTCTGAAAACCACTGCCTGGTACCTGATGGTTCACCTGGTGTCGCTGGCGGGGGACACGGCAGCTCTCCACCGTGCTGCGGGCCTGCGCGTCGGTCCTGGGGCTTTTGATCGCCATTGTGTTTTGTTTTGCGCTGTTGGTGATCATCTCCACATCCATCATGCTGGTAATGGGGGGTACATAATGGACGGTATACGGGAATGGGGCTATTCCCTTTGTGCGGCGGCTATCGCCTGCGGGATGATACAAGTTCTCATCCCCAATGCGGGGGCTGGCCGGGTGATGCGGATGACAGTGAGTGTCTTTTTCCTCTGTTGCCTCTTTTCTCCCCTGGTGTTGCGCGTCCCAGAACTGGCGGAAATCCCTCAGTCCACCGCCCAGGCTAAAGCCGACGAGATCGCCAGGCGGCTGGCCGAGGGGCAGGAGGAACGGGCTATTGGCAGGGCACAGGAGGATTTGCGCCGTGAGGCGCGGGATTCTTTGGAGGAAATTGGGATTTTTCCCAGCAAAATTCAGATAACCATACATGCTGTGGACAAAAGCCGCATAGAAATTAGTGAACTCATCCTGGTGCTCCAGGAGAGCGACCGGGAACGGGAAGGGGAGGCTGTCCAGCGGATCAAGGATCTGTTGGGCGAGGCCCCGGACATTCAATACGAAAGGAATGAGGCGAATGAACCTGAAGGGGATGAAGGAACGCCTGAGCCCTTTGTGGCAGGGGGATAAAAAGACCAAACTAATTGTATTCGCCGGCCTGCTGGGTATGGCCTTGATCCTCTTTTCCAGCTTTTTTGAGAAGGAGCCAGCGGCAAAGGCGCCGGGTGGCGAGTGGAACAGCGAACAATACCAGGCCATGCTGGAGCAGCGCCTACTGGAGACGGTGAGCAGCGTAGAAGGGGTGGGCAAGGCCAAGGTGATGATCACCCTGGAGAGCGGAGTAGAGTACGTATACGCCCAGGCCGAAAAGAAAAACACTGACAGTACCAAGGACTACGATGGCACCGATACCAAGCGGGTGCAGGAAAAGGACCAGACAGAACAAAGCTATATCCTGGTGGACAGCGGCAGCGGCAAGCGGGAAGCCCTCCTCAAAACCGAAAAACAACCCAAGGTCAAGGGGGTTGTGGTAGTCTGTGAAGGGGCGGGGAACATCGTGGTGGAACAGCGGGTATTAAATGTGGTCACCACCTCCCTGGATATCCCCAGCAACAAGGTGTGCGTCACCAAGCTGAAATAACAACCGGATTTTTAGCGGGAGAACCCGCCATCAATCAATATACGCAAAACAGCATAGGAGGAAACGGGAATGAACATGATCGTTGGCAAAAGACAGATAATTTTAATGGCGCTGGTGCTCGGGCTTGGGATTGCAGTGTACCTCAATTGGATTTACGCGGACGGTGGCAACGACTTTGTCCTCACCGGCAAAATGAGTGAAACCAAAAATTACGGCGACGCCCAGTATGTGGAATCCCCCTTGGATATCGGCGATGGGGAAGCCTACTTCGCCGAGGCGAAGATCACCCGAACCAAATCCAGGGATGAAGCGGTGGAAACCTTGAAGACCATGCTCTCCGACTCCACTTTGGACGCCGACCAGAAAGCCGAACTCGCCCTGCAGGCGGCGGAGCTAGCCAAATCCATTGAGACCGAAGGCAAGATTGAAAATCTGGTCAAATCCAAAGGCTTCAGCGAGTGCATGGTCTATTACGACACCGAGCGGGTGGACGTGATTGTGAAGACAAACGGACTCCTCTCCAACGAAGCCGCCCAGATCAAAGACATCATTGTGCGGGAAACAGGCGTCGATGATAAAAATATTTCAATTGTGGAAATCAACTAGTTGTGTACCGAGAAAAATATGGTATAATAACAACAAGGCCGTCGGTGCGCCTTTTGGTGTAAAAGAAGCGTCTTTCACACCGGGCAGCCTTCCACAAAATAGGCGATTCTACCACAGCCGCCTGCGACCGTGGTAGAATTGTTTTGTTGTATGGAACCGGTGGATTTCCCCCGTTGAACAGAGGGCCACCGGCCAAGGCCCCGCGGAATCGCCGCGGATTTTTACTACACAAGGAGGGCGAACCTATGCAGAACAACGAATCCAGGCAGCCTGTGGGCAGTTTGCGGATCTCGAAGGATGTCATCGCCACAATTACCAGCTTTGCCACCAAGGAGATTGCCGGCGTCGCCGATCTGGCTCCTTTTACAACCAACATCAAAGGCTGGCTGATGAAAAAACAGACCGCAAAATCCATTGTCATCGACCTGAACGACGACGTCGCCGTCATCGACATCCACGTCATCCTCAAATACGGCTACAAAATCCCCGAGGTGTCTGAGAAGATTCAGGCCGCCGTCAAAGAGGCGGTGCAGAATATGACCGGAATCGCGGTTTCCAAAGTGAACATCCAGGTGGCTGGCATCGCCTTTGACGAACCCAAGGCGGAGGCCGCCCCCATCGAGGCAGCCGAGGAGGAATAACTTCCCGGCAGTTCGCCTTTGCAGGTGAATCTATGGCCCTGTTTGGGCTGTTTTGTCTCGCCAAACGCGGGCTGGAAAAATGCAACCCTCCTGCGGGGCGGGAGGGTCTGTTTTTTTGCCCATGACGTATCAATTATTTGCAGCGGAGGCCAAAAAGGATGAAAAGAAGTGAAGCCCGGGAACAAGCGTTTACCCTGATTTTTGAGCGGTCCTTCCGGGAGGAGCCCATCGAGGAGATGATCGCCCAAGCCACCGAAGGCCGGCAGATTGAGGTGGACGAATTCGCCCGCCGCCTGGCCGCCTTGGCTTTTGAGCGGCTGGACGCCATCGACCAGGTGATCCAGAAATACTCCATCAAATGGAACATCAACCGGCTGCCCAAGGTGACCCTGGCGATCCTGCGGCTGGCCATCTGTGAGATCGACGGGATGGAGGACATCCCGGTGAGCGTGACCATCAACGAGGCGGTGGAGCTGGCCAAAAAATTTGCCAGCGAGGACGATGCGTCCTTTATCAACGGCCTTTTGGGCGCTTACGTCCACAGCAAAGAACAAGGCGAGGGTGAGGAGTAAGGCGCATGCCATACTATCTAGGTATCGATACCAGCAATTACACCACCTCGGCGGCGCTGTACAACAGCGGCACAAATGAAATCCGGCAGAAGAAACAGCTTTTGCCGGTCAAGGACGGCGCGTTGGGCTTAAGGCAGAGCGACGCCGTTTTTAGTCATGTCAAGCAATTGGCTCCCTTGCTGGAAGAGCTGCTCGACCAAGCCTACCCCATCTGCGGGGTGGGGGTTTCCACACGTCCACGGGATCAGGAGGGCTCTTACATGCCCTGCTTTCTTGTGGGCGATGTTGTTGCATCTTCGGTTGCCGCGGCACTGGGGGTCCCCAAATACCCGTTTTCCCACCAGGCGGGCCATGTGATGGCGGCCCTTTATTCCACCGGGCAGATCCCCTTATACCGGGAGCCGTTTATCGCCTTCCATCTCTCCGGCGGAACCACCGACTGTCTCCTGTGCCAGCCGGATGAGACCTACACCCTGGGCATCACCCTTTTAGCCACCTCCTCTGATTTGAAAGCTGGGCAGGCGGTGGACCGGGTGGGCGGCATGCTGGGGCTTCCGTTCCCGGCGGGCCCCGCACTGGAACAGTTGGCCCTCGCCTCCACAAAAGTATATAAGATCAAGCCGCCCTTCCAGGGGGACAACCCCTCCATCTCCGGGCTGGAAAACAAATGCCAGAAGATGCTGCGGGACGGGGAAGCCCCCTGCGACATCGCCCGGTATTGCCTGGATTACATCCGGGCAGTGGTGGCTAAAATGACCGAAAATGCCCTGCGCAGCCAAGGGGATTTGCCTTTGATCTACGCTGGCGGTGTGATGTCCAATTCCATCATCCGGGAGGACATTTCCAAGCGGTACGGCGGCCAGTTTGCCCAGCCGGCCTTTTCGGCGGACAACGCGGCCGGGGTCTCGGTCCTGGCAGCCATACGGGATGGTGCGTTATGAATCAAAACATGTTGACGGTATCCCAGCTCAACCGGTATGTCAAATCCCTTCTGGAAGAAAATCCTTTGCTCCAGGAAGTTTACGTCAAGGGGGAAGTCTCCAACTTTGTGCGCCACTTGAAATCCGGGCACTGCTATTTCACCCTCAAGGACCGGGATGCGGCGGTGAAGTGTGTCATGTTTAAAGGCAACGCCCAGTTTTTGCGCTTCACCCCGGAGGACGGCCTTTCAGTGCTGGTGCGGGGCTCGGTTTCCCTCTATGAGCGGGACGGCAGTTTCCAGCTCTATGTCACCGACATGCAGCCGGAGGGGATTGGCGCCCTGGCCTTGGCCTATGAGCAGCTCAAACGCCGCTTGGCAGCGGAAGGGCTCTTCGACCCCGGCCACAAACGGCCTATTCCCGCTTTCCCCGCGCGGATCGGGGTGGTGACCTCTCTGTCCGGGGCGGCCCTTAAAGACATTGTCAACGTCCTCTCCCGCCGGTACCCCATCGGTACCCTAGTGGTGGCCGATGCGGTGGTCCAGGGGAGGGAGGCGGCGCCCTCCATTGTGGCGGGAATCCGGGAGATGAACCGGCAAAGGGCCTGTGACGTCCTCATTGTAGGGCGGGGAGGCGGCTCTCTGGAAGACCTCTGGGCATTCAACGAGGAGGCGGTGGTTCGGGCGGTGTATGAATCCGCCATCCCGGTGATTTCGGCAGTGGGCCATGAGGTGGACTTCGCCCTCTGTGACTTTGCCGCGGATCTGCGGGCCCCCACCCCATCGGCGGCGGCAGAGCTGGCTTCCCCAAGTGTCGAACAGCTGATTTTGCAGCAAACGGCGCTGAAAAGCGCTTTGTATAGATATACTATAGATGGGTTGGAGGCCAGGCAGAGCCGCTTTGGACTGCTTCTGGAGGAATTTTCCCGGGTCTCCCCTGAAAAAACCTTGGAACAAAATAGACAAGAGCTGAAAAATTTGGTAGAATTAGCAATGGAATCCACCGGAAAAAAGCTGGATGACATGCAGCGGGATCTGCATAAATATGCTGCTCTTTTGGATTCCTACAGCCCCTTGAAGGTCGTAGCCCGGGGGTATTCCATCACCTTGAAAGATGGAGACATCCTGCGTGACCCGGGGGAAGCATCCCCGGGGGATATTATCACCACCAAATTGGCAGGCGGTGAACTGGCCTCCCAGGTGCTGGCCAAAAAAGGAGAAATCCCATCATGAAAAAGAATTTGAGTTACGAAGCGGCCATGGCCCGTTTGGAGGAGATTGTCGCCCGATTGGGGGAGGGCACCGCCACACTGGACGAGACCTTAAAGCTCTTCCAGGAGGGAACCGAGCTGGCCGCATTCTGTGATAAAAAGCTGACCGATGCCAAATTGAAGATCGAGCAGCTGTCCGAGCCGAAACAACCGGCGAAGGAGAGGGAAAATGACTAGGTTTGAAGAAACAAAGGCAGACTATAAACGGTTGGTGGAGGGGTACTTGGAGACCTCTCTGCCCAGTGCAGACTGCATCCAGCACAGCGTCTTGGACGCTATGCAGTACAGCCTGCTGGCGGGTGGGAAGCGGCTTCGGGCTATACTGGTGCTGGAGTTTTGCCGCCTCTGCGGCGGAAAGCCTGAGGCAGCGCTCCCCTTTGCTGCGGCACTGGAGATGATCCACGCCTATTCCTTGATCCACGATGACCTGCCTTGTATGGACGACGACGACCTGCGGCGGGGGAAACCCTCCTGCCATATCGCCTATGGGGAAGCAATTGCCCTCCTGGCTGGGGACGGCCTGTTGACCTATGCTTTTGAAACCGCTTCCCGGCCCATTTTGGAACTTCCCCCCCAGCGGCAGCTGAGGGCGGTTCAGGAGCTTTCCAAAGCCGCTGGAACCTATGGGATGATCGGCGGCCAGGTGGTGGATATTGAACATGAAGATACCTCCATCGACCGGGAGACTTTGGCCCTCCTCCACAAAATGAAAACCGGCGCGCTGATCCGTGCGGCAGCCCGTCTTGGCTGCATTGCAGCAGGGGCATCCCCAGAGCAGGAGGAAGCTGCCGATCGGTACGCTCAGAACCTGGGCCTCGCCTTTCAAATCACCGATGACATTCTGGATGCTGTGGGGGATGAAGCCCTGCTGGGCAAACCCGTCGGCAGCGATGCAGATAATCATAAAACCACCTATGTGACCCTTCTCGGGCTGGAAGGCGCCAAGCAGGAGGCTTTGCGGATCACCGAGGCGGCCAAATCCGCCCTGTTGGGGCTGGATTGGGACTGCGGTTTCTTGTGCTCCTTGGCGGATTCCCTGGCAGTTCGCCAATTTTAATGGAAAAAGGGAAATGGTGAACCATGGAAACACTACGATTTCTGACCAGCAATTACCTGATTGACGTGGCCTTTGTCGCTTGGCTGTCCGCCCAAGTGCTCAAGACCTTGCTCTACTATCTGGACACCAATACCTTCCGGGCGGAACGGCTGGTGGGCTCCGGCGGGATGCCCAGCGCCCATTCGGCCCTCGTCTGTTCCATTGCGGTGGGGATGTCCCGTAAGATGGGGTTTGCCTCCCCGGAATTCGCCTTAGCCCTCACCTTGGCCGGCATCGTGATGTACGATGCCATGGGGGTGCGCCGGGCGGCAGGGGAGCAGGCCAAAGTCCTCAACAAAATGATCTTCAGCTTCAAACTATTTGGGGAAGATTTTTGGAAGGATTTCAACCTGGATCAGGAGTTAACCGATTCGGATCTGGAGGAACCCGAACCCAAAGAACTCAAGGAATTCCTGGGGCACACCCCGCTGGAAGTGCTGGGCGGAGCACTGTTGGGCATTTTGGTGGCAGTGCTGATCCCTGTATTTTAATTTTGCAAGCAAGGAGGATGGGGTTTGTGAAGCCAACTTCAGTGCTGGATACCATCCATCAGCCAAGTGACATCAAAAAGTTAACGCCTCAGGAGCTTCCGGCCCTTTGCCGGGAGATCCGGCGGGAACTGGTTTCCACTTTGTCACGGACCGGAGGGCATCTGGCATCCAACCTGGGCACCGTGGAATTGACTGTGGCCCTCCACCGGGTGTTTGAGAGTCCCCATGACCAGATCGTTTGGGATGTGGGGCATCAAAGCTATACCCACAAATTGCTCACCGGCCGGCGGGACCGGTTCTCCACCCTGCGGCAGGAAGGGGGCCTCTCCGGGTTCCCCAAACACCAGGAAAGCGAACACGACGCCTTTTTGGCCGGCCATTCCAGCACCTCCATCTCCGCAGCTTATGGACTGGTGACCGCCAAGCGGCTCCAAGGGGACGATGGCCATGTGGTGGCGGTGATCGGCGACGGCGCCTTTACCAGCGGATTGGCCTATGAGGGGATGAACAACGCCGGCCGGAGCCGGGACAACCTGATCATCGTCCTCAACGACAACGAGATGTCCATCTCCAAAAATGTGGGGGCCCTGGCCAAATACCTGGCGGTGATTCGATCCAAGCCGGAGTATTTTAAGGTGAAGGACTTCACCGAATCCACCCTGAAAAAAATCCCGGTGGTGGGGGAGAAGCTGCGGGATTCCATCTCCGCCTCCAAATCCGCATTCAAACAGCTCTTATACCACAGCAACTTTTTTGAGGATTTCGGCTACGTATACCTGGGACCGGTCAACGGCCATGACGTGGATAGCCTTTGTGAGGTGCTAGAACGGGCAAAATCCCTTCATATGCCGGTGCTGGTACATATTGAGACCACCAAGGGCAAGGGATATTCCCCGGCAGAGCGCAATCCCGGCGCTTTCCACGGGGTTTCTAAATTCGAGATCAAAACCGGGGAACCTCTCAAAAAGGGAGGGGAGAACTTCTCCTCGGTATTTGGCAGGGAGCTCACCCGCCTGGCCCGGGAAGATAAACGCATCTGCGCCATCACCGCCGCTATGCAGGATGGCACCGGCCTGGACGGCTTTGCCCAGGAGTTCCGCCCCCAAGGACGGTTCTTTGACGTGGGCATTGCCGAATCCCATGCGGTCACCTTCTCCTGCGGCCTTGCAGCCAACGGCATGCTTCCGGTGTTTGCGGTGTACTCCACCTTTCTACAGAGAAGCTATGACCAGGTTCTCCACGACGCTTCCATCGAACAAAAACACATTGTTTTAGCGGTGGACCGGGCAGGCATCGTCGGGGACGACGGGGAGACACACCAAGGGGTGTTTGACGTCGCCATGCTGTCATCCATCCCCGGGATCATTATTTACTCCCCGGCTAGCTTTCGGCAGCTGACCCGCTGCCTGAGATCTGCCCTCTATGAGGATGCCGGAGTGGTGGCTGTCCGGTATCCCCGCGGCGGAGAACCCGCTTTCCCGCCGGGATACCCAGATCAGGGTGGGGATTACAGCTATTACGGTGGCGGGGAGACCCTCATTGTCACCTATGGACGTTTGTCAGCTGAGGCCGCCCAGGCGGTGGAGCTGTTAAAAGGGCAGGGGAAGAAGGTTTCCCTGCTGGCGCTGACTAAGATTTTCCCCCTCTCGGAGGAGGTACTCGCCCTTGTCAGCAGCCATCAAGAGGTGTTATTTGTAGAAGAAGGCATCCGCTCCGGCTCCATTGGGGAGCACCTTGCTTCCCGCCTTGTGGAGCGGGGCTACCGCGGCAAATTTACGCTGCGGGCCATTGAAAATCAATTTGTACCCCAAGCGTCTATCCCCAGCGCACTGCACAGCCTGGGACTGGATGCCCAGGGGATCGCCAATACCATCATAGGAGAATCGCTGTGAAAAAGAGGTTGGACATCGCGCTGGTGGAACAGGGATTGGTCCCCAGCCGGGAACGGGCCAAAAGCATCATCATGGCCGGGCAGGTTTATGTCAACGGCCAGAAATCCGACAAAGCCGGAACCGATGTTTCGGCGGAGGACACCATTGAAATCCGCGGGGAAACCCTCAAATACGTTAGCCGGGGCGGTTTAAAGCTGGAAAAGGCTATGGCCCAGTTCCATTTGGATCTGACCGGCAAAATCTGCTGCGATATTGGGGCCTCCACTGGGGGCTTTTCCGACTGCATGCTGCAAAATGGCGCAGTAAAGGTCTATGCCATCGACGTGGGTTACGGCCAGCTGGCCTGGACGCTGCGCAACGATCCCCGGGTGGTCAACCTGGAACGGACCAACATCCGCTATGTCACCGAAGAACAGGTGCCCGACCCCATCGATTTCATCTCCATCGATGTCTCATTTATCTCCCTGACCCTGGTCCTGCCGGTGGCCTGCCGCCTCCTCAAAGATGGGGCATGCCTGGTCTGCCTGGTCAAGCCCCAGTTTGAAGCGGGCAAAGGGAAAGTGGGCAAAAAAGGGGTGGTCAAGGAGCCGGAAATCCACCTGGAGGTCATCCAAAAGGTGGTGGGATTTGCAGAGGAAAATGGCTTCTGCACAGTGGCGCTGGACTTTTCCCCCATCAAAGGGCCGGAAGGCAACATCGAATACCTCCTCTGCCTGCAAAAAGGGGAGGGGGAAAACCGGGTGACCCAAGAGGTGATGGAGGCGGTGGTAGCCGCATCCCACCGGGAGCTGGAAAGCGGGAGGAAGTAGTGATGACCATTTTCATCGTCCCCAATCTGCTGAAAGAGCATGCGGCGGACTGCACCTGCCAGGTGGCCAATATCCTTCGGGACTGCGGCTGCACCGCCCTTCTCCCCCAGGAGCTGGAACCGGAGTTCCCGGGGGTTTCTGCCATTTTTGGCCCCTCGGCGGAGCTGATGCACCAATGTGACATGGTCCTTGCCATCGGCGGGGATGGCAGCATCATCCATGCGGCGATGCTGACCCTTCCTGCATCCAAGCCCGTTTTGGGGATCAATGTAGGCCGGTTTGGGTTTTTAGCACAGCTGGAGTCCAGTGAGCTCCACCGCCTGCCGGAAATTCTTTCCGGCAGCTACCAAGTGGAACAGCGGATGCTCCTCAAAGCGGAGGTGACAGGGCCCAACCGACCGGCGGAACAGTACTACGCCCTGAACGATGTGGTGATCTCCCGCCCTACCTTGGCCAAAATTGTAGACATTGACATCTCCTGCAACGGCAAAACAGTGATCAGCTACCGGGCGGATGGGGTGATCTTTTCCACTCCCACCGGCTCTACAGCCTATGCCCTTTCCGCGGGCGGGGCGATCATTGACCCGGTGCTGGACAGCATCTCCATGACCCCCATCTGCCCCCACTCCCTGTTTGACCGGTCCATCTTGTTTGCGCCGGACAAACGGATTACCGCCCAGTCCCGCCAGGTGAACAATGAGGCGGAGATCCATGTGGCAGTGGATGGGGAGAATGTGGCTGTCCTCAAAACCGAGGACCGGTTGGTCATCACCGGAGGGGATGTGTATGTTCCCTTTGTCTCCCTTCCCGACAAGGATTTTTATGAGATATTAAACCAAAAGCTGATGTTTAGGGGGTAACAGGATGAAAGCCAAGCGACATGCCAAGATATTGGAGCTGATTGAAAGCTACGCCATCGACACCCAGGAGGAACTGCAAAACCGCTTGCAGGAATGTGGATTCAAGGTGACCCAGGCCACCGTTTCCCGGGACATCAAGGAACTGCGGCTGATCAAGACCCAATCCCCTGACGGGCGGTACCATTATGCCGTCAACGCCAAAGAGGGCACAGTGGACATGTCCCTCAAATTTCACACCATCTTCACCGAATCGGTGATCAAGGTGGACTGCGCCGGCCATATGGTGGTGGTCAAATGTTACACCGGCTTGGCAAATGCCGCTTGTGCCGCCCTGGATTCCATCCACTGGAACGGAGTGGTGGGAACCTTGGCAGGGGACGACACTATTTTTATCCTGATGCGCAACAGCGAAAACGCCGAAGAGTTTGTCGCCCAGCTCTCCCAGCTTTTGGAAAAGTAGGTGATTCTGTATGCTTGCACAGCTGTACATTCGCAACGTTGCGGTGATCCAAGAGGCTTCCATTGACCTAGCCAAAGGGCTCAATGTGTTCACCGGCGAAACCGGTGCGGGCAAAAGCGTCCTGATCCATTCCATCAACGCGGTGCTGGGGGAGCGTACCTCCAAGGATATCATCCGGACCGGGGAGAAAAAGGCCCTGGTTTCCGCTCTGTTCACCGGCCTCCCACCCCGGGTTTTAGCTCTGGCGGAGGAGTTGGGATTTCCGCTGGAGGACGGGGAATTGCTCCTCTCCCGGGAGATCGGGCTGGACGGCAAAAGCAGCTGTAAAATCGGAGGACGCCCTGCTACAGCGGCCTTGCTGCGGGAGTTGGGGGGAAGCCTCATCAACATCCATGGCCAGCAGGATACCCACCAGCTGATGGCAGCGGACAAACACATCGGCTTTGTGGATGGGTTCGGCCTCTTGAATGGCCAGTTGCGGGAATACCAGGGCGTTTACCGGGAACTCTGTCAAGTGCGGGAAGAACTCTCCTCCAGCAACCTGGACGAGGCGGAAAAGGCCCGGCGGATCGATCTGCTCCAATACCAGATTGGGGAGATTGAAGAGGCTGGCCTCCGCTTGGGGGAGGAAGAGGAGCTGGACAGCCGGAAACGGATCATTAAAAACGCCCAGAAGATCTCCGATTCCCTGGCGCGGGTGTACAGCATCCTCACCGGGGAGGATGGGGAAGGGCTTCTTGAACTCCTAGACCAGGTAATCGGCGGCCTTGGGGAAGCGGGTGCCTACCTGGACGGCTTTGGGGAATTTTCGGGCCGCGCTCAGGAAATGCGCTACGAACTGGAAGAGTACGCTGCCTCTGCACGGGATGCCCTGGAGGAGATGGAGTACAATCCCCAGGAACTGGACGCCATCGAGCAGCGGCTGGACACCCTATACCGGCTGAAGAAAAAGTACGGCTCTACAGTGGAAGAAATTTTGGCCTTTCAGCAGAAGGCCAGCGGGGAACTGGAGGGAATCACCCTTTCCGAGGAGCGCACCGCCCAGCTGGAGGCCCAAAAACAGGCGTTGGAGGCCAAGGCCAAATCCCTGGCGGACGAGTTGACCAAAGCCCGCCTTAAAGCCGCTGGACGCCTCTGCCAGGAAGTCCGGGGGGAGTTGATCCAACTGGATATGCCCAGTGTCACCCTGACTTTTTCGCATCGGGAAAAGGCACTTGGACCCATGGGGCAGGACGATCTGGAGCTGCTGATTTCCACCAACCCCGGGGAGCCGCCTAAGCCGTTGGCGAAAATCGCCTCTGGCGGCGAGATTTCCCGGGTAATGCTGGCCATCAAAAACGTCATGGCCAGCGAAGATGAGGTTGGCACCCTGATCTTCGATGAGGTGGACACCGGCGTCTCTGGCCGGGCAGCTCAAAAAATTGGGCGCAAGCTCAAGCAGGTGGCAGAACACCGCCAGGTGATCTGTGTGACCCATTTGGCCCAGGTGGCCGCCTATGGAGATCATCACCTTCTCATTCAAAAAGAGGTGAGAGGCGACCGCACCTACACCAACGTTTTGCCCCTCACCCAGCGGCAGCGGGTGGAGGAACTGGCCCGGATCATCGGCGGGGAGAACATCACCGAAATCTCCCTGCAAAACGCCCGGGAGATGCTGACCCTCGCCAGCGGGGAGAAACGCCCCCTTGACAAATAAAAAAACCTGCATTATACTATCTTTCAACGGCAATGAAAAGAACAAGTAGCCTGTATCCCGCCTCTTCAGAGAGCTTTTGGCCGGTGGAAAAAAGCGTGGCGCAGCAGTGTGAATACCTCTTTGAGCCGCCGTCTGAACCCTTTTTGTAGGCAGTAGGATCTGGCCGGGTACGCCCGTTATCGCGAACCGGTATCCCAAGGTTTGGGGCACTGGGTGAGGCTCCGCACAGCGATGGCGGGGTGAATTAGAGGTGGTACCGCGTTTTACACGCCCTCTATTGGGTTCAGCCCAATGGAGGGCTTTTTTGTCGCCTTTTTGCGCTGAACTCCGGATGCAGAATTGGAAAAGGAGAAATGAAACCATGACAGTCTACGAAGAACTCCAGCGCCGCGGGCTCATCGCCCAGGTCACCGACGAAGAGGTCGTCAAGGAATTGATCGACAACGGAAAAGCCACCTTTTACATCGGTTTTGACCCCACCGCCGACAGCCTCCATGTGGGCCACTTTATGGCCCTGTGCCTGATGAAACGGCTCCAGATGGCGGGCAACCGGCCCATCGCCCTCATCGGCGGCGGAACCGGCATGGTGGGCGACCCCTCCGGCCGCACCGACATGCGCCAGATGATGACCCCTGAAACCATCCAGCACAACTGCGACTGCTTTAAAAAGCAGATGAGCCGGTTTATTGATTTCTCGGAAGGCAAAGCCCTGATGGTCAACAACGCCGATTGGTTGATGGAATTGAACTATGTGGAGCTGCTGCGTGAAGTGGGCGCCTGCTTCTCGGTCAACAACATGCTGCGGGCTGAGTGCTACAAGCAGCGGATGGAGAAGGGCCTCTCCTTCCTGGAATTCAACTACATGATCATGCAGGCCTATGACTTCTATGCGCTGTTCCAGAAATATGGCTGCAACCTTCAGTTCGGCGGCAATGACCAGTGGTCCAACATGCTGGCGGGCACCGAGCTGATCCGCAAAAAGCTTGGCAAGGATGCCAGCGCCATGACCATCACCCTGCTGCTCAATTCCGAGGGCAAGAAGATGGGCAAAACCCAGTCCGGCGCTGTGTGGCTCGACCCCAACAAGACCTCCCCCTACGACTTCTTCCAGTACTGGCGCAATGTGGATGATGCCGACGTCATCAACTGCATGAAACTGCTGACCTTCATCCCCATTGAGGAAATTGAGGCCATGGAAAATTGGGAGGGCAGCCAGCTCAATACCGCCAAGGAGATGCTGGCCTTTGAGCTGACCAAGATGGTCCACGGGGAAGAAGAGGCGAAAAAAGCCCTGGATGCGGCCAAAGCCCTGTTCGTCGGAGGCGGCAGCAGTGAAAACATGCCCTCCACTGCCATTGCCGAGGAGGACCTTACCGACGGCAAAATTGGTGTGCTGGATCTGCTGGTGAAAACCGGCCTCGCCCCCTCCAAAGGGGAGGCCCGCCGGCTGGTGCAGCAGGGCGGTATCTCGGTGGATGATGAGAAGGTGACTGACATCGCTGCGGCGGTGGAAAAGGGACAGTTTGAGAAGGGCCATGTCATCCTAAAAAAGGGTAAAAAGGTGTTCCATAAAGTCCTTTTGGGTTGATTTTTGACCCAGCAAAGGGAAAAGGAGCGGGAATTCCCGCTCCTTTTTTGTGTAAGGCAGAAGGGATGCCCCCTCATTTATGAGAAGAATCCATCTCGAAGGCAGGTATCTCCCCCTGTGAGAAATGCCCCCAAAGGGTGCTATTGGCGATGGATTGGATTAAACCAACCGAATCGCCGGGGAGCTTTGTCCAGCATGGCAGCGTCTGCTCAAGCCGGCAGCGCTTGGCCATCAGCCCTCGATGGTGCAGTTCCTCAGTTTGATCTGGCGGAAAGCTGCGTACTCTTGTGCAAGGGCATTCAATTTCTTCCGCTCTTGTGAAGACATCGGCTCAAAAAGCACCATTGAGACATCCAGTTTGTCTTTGAGCGTCTTAGTTCTCCAGATGCCGGCGACCCGCCCCCCTTTGAGGATGACGCCGGGGTTGGCAACGGTTTTCCAGACCTCTTTTTGCAGGGATTTACCCTCCAACAGGATGCCCCGGTCCCGAATATCCAGGTAGGGGTCGTGAGGCCCCAGAAGAAGGAGCTGGTCCTCATCCGGCTGGGAACAAGCCAATATTTTTTCCTCTGTTGCTAAAAGAAAGCAGGTCTTGCCCTCCGCCGAGACCGGGGCCAGTTCGTCTGCGATGGTATCCCACAGGCGGCGAGCCTGCTTCTGGGAACAACCTAGCCAGCTGGCAAAGGAGTTCAAGGTGGCTGGGCCGTAGGCGCGCAGGAATTTGCGAACCAACTCCTTTTCCCCATCCGGCAGGGGAAGAGGAGGGCGCCCAACCCAGTTTTGATAGGAGGTAAAGGTGGGGTGAATGCCTTCCCGCCGGCCGAACACCACAAGGGAGGAGAAAGAGCAGGGCCGCAGCAGGAAGGAGACAACGGCCCCTCCCACGGTCTGTTTTCCCGGGCTGCCGTACATGGAAGGCGCCCGCCAAAGGGCCTGTTTCTCCTGGGGGAGGCCCGGCTCTATAAGGCCAGCCAGGGTGCGGTCCAACTCCTCTTTGCTTTTGACGGTGTGGGTATCCAGGTACCCAATGACCTCTTTGAGCCGCCCCAACAGGTCGTCAAAGGGCATTTCCAGGTAGTCAAGGGCCCCTGAGATGCCCAGAGTGTACACCCAGGGATCTTCCCCATTCTGGGCGATGAGCGGGGTGAGGAACACCTCGCTTTGCCCAGTGGGGAACACCACAGGGGCGCCCCGGAAGCTCCAAGCTTGCAGCAGGCTTTTCTCCTGGTATAGGGCGTCCCATAAACGGGGCAGAGTACAGCCTTCCAGACGGTTCATCATGGCGGTTTCCCATGCGCCGGGGGGCGAGTTCTGCATGCCACAGGCACCTGCCGCCTCGACGACCGCCCCGGCCGGGAGCTTTTGATCCAGGTGATGGGCCCGCAGGCGGAAGCCTCGGATTTGTTTTGCTGTAACGTCCATATGGTCACCTATGTCTTTCCATGCTGTACTTGTTTCTTGTGCTGTAAAAAACGCCCACGCAGCGAGGCGGGAAAGGAAATCCAAGCGAGTATCCACCGCTATTATAGCTAATTTTACTGCAAAAAGCAAAGCTCCCTAGCCTGTGGTTTTCTCACAGACAGGGGAGCTTTAAAGGGCCGTGGGCTCCTGATACCGAGGGTTATTTCTCGGTAATGGGTTTGGCTTTTTCCTTTGTGGTTTTCGCCTTGCCCTGAATCTCCGGCACCGGAGGGACGTCATTTTTCGGGATGTGGGTCTTGTGGTTGCTTTCTGTCCCGTGGGGTTCCTTGGGATCTGGGCGGCGCATACCTGCCTTTGCCATGGGTATTCCCTCCTTTACACGTCACCGCGTTTGATCGACTGTTTTTTTGCGTTTTTATTCTGGTTTTGGTTCTCCCGGGTCAGCGGGGTCTGCCCATTGCATTTTTTCAGGCGGACCTCTTTTTTATCGGGTTGGCTGTCCTTCGGCATACAATCACCTCAGGATTAGAATTCCCGTCCGAGAACCGGAATTGCAGTGGTAATTTCTGCAAAAAAATATTCAATTAGAATCAAAAGGGGAGTCTCCCGCCTTTTATCCACGGGACTGCTAGAACTGTAGCAGGCTCTCCATTCCATAGAGGCCTGCTGGGCAGCCCTGCAGATACAACATGGCCCGGATGGCTCCACGGGCAAAAATTTCCCGGGAAAGGGCGGTGTGCTGAATGCTGAGTGCTTCCCCTTGCCCGCTGAAGAGAACAGTATGTTCCCCCGCAAAGCTGCCGCCCCGCAGGGAGTGGACGCCGATTTCCCCCGGCTGCCGCTGGGAGTCTCCCTCCCGGCCGTAGACCGGCGAAAGGGAGGCGCCAAGCCCGGCGTTGGCTGCATCCATCAGCACTTTTGCAGTGCCGCTGGGGGCGTCGGCCTTTCCCCGGTGGTGCAGTTCCAGCAATTCTATATCAAAGTCTGCCCCCAGTGCCCGGGAAGTCTCCTCCACCAGATGGGCCATCAGTGCCACGGGGAGGGAGAAGTTGGCCGCCCGGAAAATGGGGATGGTTTTCGATGCTAAGGCGACCTCCTCCACCTGAGAAGGGGAGAGGCCTGTGGTGCCTAACACCACAGGAATTCCATGGCCGGTGGCGAACTCCAGCATGGGAGAAAGGCCCGCCGGGCTGGAAAAATCCAAAATGCCGTCGGCGTTGGGCGGGCATCGTTCCCAGTTGGAATACACCGGGAACTCCCCCGAATGGTATGGGGCGGGGTCTACCCCTGCGGCGATGCGGCAGTCGTCCCGCTGTTCAATGAGGGATTCCAGCATCCGGCCCATCCGGCCTGCACAGCCGGAGAGAATCAGGTGTTTCATGCGGCCATCTCCTTTCCTACAACAGCCCCAGGTTGAGAAGTACCCGGGAAAGGCGCTCCCGGGTCTCAGGGGAGGCATCCACCAATGGAAGCCGGCAGGGTCCCGCCTCGTGGCCGGTGAGCTCCATAGCGGCCTTCACTGGGATGGGGTTCACCTCAGAGAACAGCGCTTGGATGAGGGGCAGGAAGTCCAGTTGGAGCTGGAGACTCCCCATCAAATCCCCATCGAAAAACCGTTGGCAGAGCTGGTGCACCTCCCCGGGGATCAGGTTGGAGAGAACCGAAATAACCCCTTTGCCCCCCAGGGACAGGATGGGCACCACCTGGTCGTCGTTGCCGGAGTAGAGGATGAGGTCATCCCCGCAGAGGTAGGCGGTCTCCGCGATCTGGGAGATGTCCCCGCTTGCCTCCTTTACCGCTACGATGTTGGGGTGTTTGCAAAGCTCTTGATAGGTTTTAGGCTGGATGTTAAGGCCGGTGCGGGAGGGGACATTATATAAAATCACCGGGAGTTTCGACCGGTCGGCCAAGGTGTTGAAATGGCGGATGAGCCCCAGCTGAGTGGTTTTATTGTAGTAGGGGGTCACCAGTAAGAGGGCGTCGGCCCCGATATCCTGGGCAATGTAGATCATCTCCAGGGAATGGGCGGTGTCGTTGCTTCCCGCCCCGGCGATGATGGGCACCCGGCCCTCGGCAGCGTCTACAGCTGTGGAGAGAAGGTCAGCGTATTCCCGAGGAGCGAGGGTAGCGGATTCCCCGGTGGTTCCCGCCACAACCAATGCGTCGATGCCGTGGGATACCTGTTCCTCCACCAAGAGGCGGAAAGCGGATAGATTCAAGCTTTTGTCTGGGTTCATGGGGGTGATGAGGGCGGTGGCCGCCCCGGAGAAGGGGATGGATTTCATAGGCGATTCCTCCTGTGCTGTGTTAAGAGAGATACCCCTGGCTGGCCAGCAGCTCCGCCAGGAGAATCCCGCCGCCTGCCGCGCCCCGCAGGGTATTGTGGGAGAGGCAGATAAATTTATAATCGTACTGGGAATCCTCCCGCAGCCGGCCCAGCGAAACTGCCATGCCGTTCTCCAAGTCCCGGTCCAGGCGGGTCTGGGGCCGGTCCAGCTCCGGAAAATACCGCAGGAATTGTTTGGGCGCGCTGGGCAGGCCCAGCTGCTGGGGCAGGCCCTGGAACCCCTCCCAACGGGCGAGGATTTCCTCCCGGTCCGGCTTGTGGTCAAAGGAGACAAACACCGCTGCCAGATGGCCGTCGCTCACCGGAACCCGCAGGCACTGGGTGGTGATGAACGGGGAAGGGAGGGGGAGGATTTCCCCGTGGAGCAGGTTCCCCCAGATTTTTAAGGGTTCCCGTTCGCTTTTTTCCTCCTCCCCGGGGATGAAAGGGATCACATTGTCCGCCATCTGGGGCCAACCCTCCAACGTCTTACCCGCACCGGAGACCGCCTGGCAGGTACAGGCCAGCGCCCGGTTGATTCCAAATTCCCACAGAGGGTGCAGGGCGGGCACATAGCTTTGGATGGAACAGTTGGACTTGACTGCGATAAATCCCCGGCGGGTGCGCAGCCGCCGCCTTTGGCTGGGAATTACCGCCAGGTGGCCGGGGTTGACCTCTGGGATGACCATGGGGACGTCTGGCAGAGCCCGGCAGGCGGAGTTGTTGGAGATCACCGGGCACTCCAACCGGGCGTAGTCCTCTTCCAGTTCTCGGGTGGAGGCTTTGTCAAGATCCACTGCGCAGAAGATGAAGTCCACCAGGCCGGCCATCTTCCGGCGGTCTGCGACGGCATCCAGCACCGTTATCCCCGCAGCTTCCTGGGGGATCGGCCTGGCCATAGCCCACCGCCCTTTCACTGCCTCCCCATAAAGTTTCCCTGCGCTTTTTGGGGAAGCTGCCACTGCGGCAAGGCGAAACCAAGGATGGCCGTCCAGCAGGGAGACAAACCGCTGTCCCACCATGCCGGTGGCGCCAACCACCCCGACGCGAAAGCATTTCATAAGCGCCCTCCTTCCTGAAAACAGGCATCGGCTACAAATTATTGGTTGAAACGCTGGGCATCTTGCAATATAATAGAGGTTAGCTGCAAAGCAGCTGCTCACCTTGAAGGATATGAGCGCCAATTTGCGGGTATTCCTTAGAAATGAGGGAATTCCTGTCCAAATTGGCGGGACAACAACCATAGAATGAAGGAATTGTCATGAAAAAATCGGATTTTAATTTCGACCTGCCTGAAGAGCTCATCGCCCAGACCCCCATTGAGCCTCGGGACCATTCCCGAATGCTGGTTCTGGATAAAAACACCGGCTCCTTGGAGCATAAGCACTTTTACGACATTGTGGACTACCTCCGCCAAGGGGACATGCTGGTGCTCAACAACAGCCGGGTTCTGCCTGCCCGCCTGTATGGCTATCGGGAAGGCACCGGCGGAAAGATGGAATTCCTCCTCCTTAACCAGCGAGGTAACGATGTCTGGGAAGTGATGGTCAAGCCCGGCAAAAAAGCGAAAAACGGGGTGCGGTTTGTCTTTGGAGACGGCCTGCTGACAGCGGAGATCGTCGGGGAGGCCGAAGAGGGCAACCGCCTGGCCAAGTTTTATTACCAGGGGAATATTTATAACGTCCTGGACCAGATTGGCCAGATGCCCCTGCCTCACTACATCACCCACGAGCTGGAGGACAAGGAGCGGTACCAGACGGTCTACTCCAAGGATGTAGGCTCCGCTGCCGCCCCCACTGCCGGGCTCCATTTTACCCCGGAACTGCTGGACAAGCTTCGGGAAAAAGGGGTGAAGATCGGGTTCGTCACCCTCCATGTGGGCCTTGGCACCTTTCGGCCGGTAAAAACCGAGGAAATCACCGACCACAAGATGCACTCGGAACACTACTGGATGCCGGCGGACACCGCTGCTATGATCAATGAAACCAAGGCAGCTGGCGGACGGGTCATCTGTGTGGGGACCACCAGCTGCCGCACGGTGGAGTCGGTGGCCACCAAACTGGGCCGCATCGAGGAGTGTGAGGACGACACCAGCATCTTCATCTACCCCGGATACCAGTTTAAGGTGCTGGATGGGCTGATCACCAACTTCCACCTGCCGGAAAGCACCCTGATCATGTTGGTCTCCGCTTTGGCCGGCCGGGAAAGCATCCTCCATGCCTATGAGGTCGCGGTCCGGGAAAAATACCGGTTCTACAGCTTTGGCGACGCTATGTTCATCGCCGACACCGCCAAATAAACACCCATCAACCGCCTTTAGGGGCGTGCTGAAAGGACGAATTTCCATTATGTATCAACTTCTGAAACAAGAGGGCGCCGCCCGCCGCGGGGAGTTTACCACCGTCCACGGAACGGTACAAACCCCAGCGTTTATGAATGTGGGCACCGCTGCTGCCATCAAGGGAGGTATCTCCTCCTACGACCTAGTTGACCTGAAATGCCAAGTGGAGCTGTGCAATACCTATCACCTCCACATCCGGCCGGGGGATGACAAAATCCGGCAGTTGGGCGGCCTGCACAAATTCATGGGCTGGCAGCGCCCCATCCTCACCGACAGCGGTGGGTTCCAGGTTTTTTCCCTGGCAAAACTGCGCACGATTAAGGAAGAAGGGGTGTATTTCCAATCCCACGTGGACGGAAAAAAGATCTTCATGGGACCGGAGGAGAGCATGCGCATCCAGTCCAACCTGGGCTCCACCATCGCCATGGCCTTTGACGAGTGCATCGAAAATCCCTCCACCCGGGAGTACACCAAGCGCTCCATTGAGCGCACCGTCCGCTGGCTAGTCCGCTGCAAAGCGGAAATGGAGCGGCTTAACAGTTTGCCGGATACCATCAACCGCAATCAGATGCTCTTTGGCATCAACCAGGGTTCCACCTTTGATGACCTGCGGATCTGGCACATGCAGGAGATCGCCAAGTTGGACCTGGATGGCTACGCCATTGGAGGGCTGGCAGTTGGCGAGACAGCGGAAGAGATGTACCACATCATCGAGGTGATAGAACCTTACATGCCCAAAGACAAGCCCCGGTATTTGATGGGGGTTGGCACACCGGCCAACATCATTGAGGGGGTGTGGCGAGGAGTGGATCTGTTCGACTGTGTTATGCCCAGCCGCAATGCCCGCCACGGCCACCTCTTTACCTGGGATGGAATCATCAACATCCACAACGCCAAATATGAACTGGATGACCGGCCTCTGGATCTCCAGTGTGACTGCCCGGTCTGCCGGAACCACAGCCGGGCTTATATCCGCCATCTAATCAAAGCAAACGAGATGCTGGGGATGCGCTTGGCGGTGATGCATAACCTGTATTTCTACAACACCTTGATGGAGAAGATCCGCGCCGCCTTGGACGAGGGCTGTTATGGGGATTTCCGTGCCCATTGGCTTCCTATTTTGAGTAAGCGCATCTAGCAGGGGAGTTGTGAGCAATTCCTTAATTTTGTAAACAGCGTTGCAATCTTCCGCCCCGCATTGTATAATATTATTTGTATATTTTTTGGAGGTGCAAAACAACCATGACACAAATTATGCTGCAAACCCCGACCAATGCTTCCATGGCGATGTTCACCCAGTTCGCGATGATTGCCGCCATGTTCGCCATCCTGTACTTCTTCATGATCCGTCCCCAGAAAAAGAAGGAGAAAGAGATTCAGCTGATGCGTTCCAAACTGGAGGTCGGGGATGAGATTGTCACCATCGGCGGCATCATCGGCCGGGTGGTCAATATCAAAGATGAGACCATCGTCATCGAGACCGGCAGCGACCGCAGCAAGATCCGCATCACCCGTTGGGCTGTCCAACAAAACAACAGCGCAAAATAGGCTGTGCCGCAGAATAAAGCGTGACCCCTTTGAATATCCTGTAACTGGAATAAAGGAGGGGTTGGGTTGAAACGAGCGAAAAACAAACCGAAAAATGAGCCGGTCGGCTATTTGAAATTTGTGCGGCCTTTATTGGTCGGCTGCGGCGTTGGTGCCGCCGTCTGTGCGGTGATTTTGATGGCCCTGGCCCTGGCCATGTCCATCAAAGACCTGCCCCAATCGCTGGTGGAACCGCTGGCGGTCTTTGCCGTAGCTCTGGGCGCATTTTGCGGCGGTTTTTGCTCCGCCAAGATCGTCCGGGAGAAGGGACTCCTCTTGGGCATCTGCTGTGGAGCGGTCCTCTTCTGTGTCCTCGCCTTCTTTGGCGTGGGTGGGGAAGGCTTTGGTACCGCCGGCCTGATCCGCCTGGCAGTCATTCCGCTGTGCGGTGGGGTGGGTGGAATTTTGGGCGTCAATACCCGCAGTCGGCGCAAATAAAACCTACAAGGCTTTCAAGGGATAATTGGAAAAGCGGACGCCTTTTGGGGCGTCCGCTTTTTGCAAAGGCTAGTCTATTTTTCATCTCACCCGCATAGGATTGGATAAAAACAGTGAGGTGGGATGCGAAATGAATCGGACACGCAGTTTTGGCCTGGATGGGAAACGGCGCAAGGCTGGCTATTACAAGCGGTATTTCCTATTTTTTATCCGGGAGAATTGGTTGATTTTATTGTTTGGATTTTTATTCATTTTTGGTGTCTGGATTGGGACATCCTTTATTGGCAGTTTCCAGGGGGAAACCTTGGATCAACTGCTGATCCTCCTCAACGGGTTTGTCTCCCGACGGGAAGGGCAGGAGATGCGCCAAACATTTTTGAGCACATTTTTTTCTTCTTTTTGGCCGGCGGCACTCTTGTTTTTCTGCGGGTTTTGTGCCATCTCTCAGCCGCTGATTGCTCTGGTACCCTTCTTTAAAGGGTTGGGATTTGGGCTGTCCGCCTCCACGATGCTAAGCATTTACGGCAGTTCTGCCATGGGGTATCTGATTGTTCTGCTGCTGCCGGGGACTATTCTTTCAACCTTGGTTCTCCTGTTCTGTTGTAAGGAGTCTTTGGGGCTCAGCTGCATGTTTTTTCAGGTGATCAATCCCCTACAAATGCCTAGCGAAGGTACTTCTGTGGGAGATTACTGTGTAAAGTATATTATCTTTACAGCTTGTTTAGCTGGTACTTCCGCCTTAGAAAGCCTGCTATTTCAAATGTTTTCTAGTTATTTTGCACTATAATGTCAGGGGATGTTTTAAAATCAGGAAGGAGATGGTCTCTTGGGGAATTCTTTGTCCTCCCCTAGGGAACCTCTGGAAAAAAGGCGTTTTTTTGTCTTTATCGAGGTTTTCTTTCACAAATTTTGGAAGTTGATTGGTTTGAATCTTCTCTTTTTACTCAGCTGTATTCCAGTGGTGACCATTGGGCCGGCCCTTTGTGCTATGGCCTATGTCACCCGCAATTTTGCCATCGGCAAGCCACTATTTTTGGTCTCGGATTATTGGGGAACGTTTCGCAAAAACTGGAAACAGGGGTTTATCTATGGGCTCTTTTTCTGCGGCTCGCTTGGCATAGTCGGGGTGGTGATTACCCTATGCCTTCCGTACACAGCACATAACCCGCTATTTCAAATCCCGTTATACCTTTGTTGGGCAGTGATCGGGGTCCTCATTATTGTGAATTTTTATGCACCTTTGATGATTGTGACCCTCGATTTGCCCCTCTGGGATATCTTGAAAAACGCCTTTATTTTGTCGTTAGTGGCACTGCGAACCAACCTGATTACTCTGTTCCTTGTGGGGAATCTGCTGTTGGCCTGCCTGTACTTTTACCCTTACTCGGCATTTTTTGTGGTGACCATCTTGCCGGCATTTCTCTCCCTAGTGGCGTCCTTCAACAGCTATCCCATTGTGGAAAAATTCCTGATCCTGCCCTATGCTTCCCAACAAAAAAGGGAAGATTCCATCTTCCGGGATTCTTCCCACTAAGCGCCTTGTGGCGCTTTTTTTGTGTCTTTTTTCACCTGGGAAAGGGGAGAGCTCTTGATGGCATTTTCCACCTGTGCGCTGGATACATGGGTGTAGATCTCAGTAGTGGCGATGTTTTCATGCCCCAAGACCTCTTTCAGTGCCCGGATATCGACTCCACCGTGCTGATACATCAGCGTCGCCGCTGTGTGCCGCAGCTTATGAGGGGAATACCCTTTGGCGGAGAGCCCGGCCGACTGTAAGGCTTTCTCCACAATCTGCTCCACCCGCCGGCCAGAGATCCGGCTTTTCCGGCTGGAGAGGAACAGTGCGTCCTTGTCTTTCACCCCATCCACTGGCCGAACAGCCAGGTAGGTTTTAATCGCGGCCCGGCAGGCGTCGTTGAGATAAACCACCCGTTCTTTGTTGCCTTTGCCGGTGATGGTTAGTGTTTCTTCTTTCATGTCGGAGAGGTTGATGCCCACCAGTTCAGAAAGACGCATCCCACAGTTTAGAAACAGGGTGATCATACAGTAATCCCGAGCGGATTCAAAATCTTTCACCTCCACACTGCTGAGGAGCTCCAGGCTTTCCTCTAAGGTTAGATACCGGGGAAGGGATTTCTTTACAGAAGGAACTTCCAGCTCCTGCACAGGATTTTTTTCCAACAGGTGGGATTTGGCGGTCATATACCGGAAAAAAGAGCGCAGGCTGGAAACTTTGCGCGCCCTTGTTTTGGCGTTGTTATCGGCCTCGGTCAGGGTGTAATTTAAAAAGGCATAAGCATCTGATAATGTTATATTTTTAACAAAATCTAATGAAATGGAATCAATTGAAATTTCATGGATCGGTTGATCGGCCGGGGCCATATGCTTGTATTGCAGCAAAAACCGGAAGAACATCCGCAGGTCTATGTAATAAGCTTCTACGGTTTTGGGCGACCGCCCTTTGATGGTTAATAGATAAAATAAAAAATCCCGCAGAAAATCCGGTGCATCTTGATATTCTTGAATGGACATGTGAAACCCTCCATGATTCCTAAAAGTCAGCTGACGATGATGTTTGCATCCGATGCGATCAGATTGGCGACGATACAGCGTACATGGAACTTACCTGAAAAGATGATTGGGTATCATCCAATTTCTATGATAAGGAGTGAAATGATTGATAATTCCAACACCGCCTAAAGCCTTATGGTAATCCCAGACCGCTAAGTTTAAGTTTTAGAATCACATCGAAAATTGCGCTCCCCTTAATTTCGTTAAATCTTTATTTTGCGAAGTTGTCCGCCCCTTTATTTTACCACAGGCAGCCTCTTTCCGCAAGTCCATTCTCTCCAATAAAACGGGCAGATATTTCTGGTGGGTCGTCGTTGGAGTTCGCTCTGGATATACACAAAAGGATGGGATACATCCCATCCTTTCATTCTCTATTCAAACCGCAGGGCATCCACCGGCCGAAGCTTTGCGGCAATTGCCGCTGGGTATACGCCGAATAGAACCCCAAGCAGCACTGTAAAACCAATGACCGCCCAGGTTAGGGTCCAATTGATTGCCATAGGAATCCCCCCAATGGCACAGCAGATGAGCACAATGCCAAGGCCTACACCGGCCCCGATTATGCTTCCCACCAGAGACAAGGTAAACGCCTCGATGAGGAATTCCAGCAGGATGATCCCTTCGCTGGCGCCGATGGATTTTTTGATCCCGATTTCTTTGGTGCGCTCATTGACTGAGGTCAGCATCATCGTCATGATGCCAAGGCCCGCTACCACCAGGGAAATCGCCGCAATTGCGGAGAGAACTAAGGTGACCAAATCCATAATCCGGTTGAGCCCTTCCTTCTGTTTTGCCATGTTCTCCACAGTGCACATGCTTTCGGATCGGCCGGATGTCTGGCAGAGCTGGGTGATAATCTCCTCCCCCACCCGATCCGGGTCTTCCCCTTCCGCCGCCCGGACAGCGATTCGGTCAAAGTGGTCCTGGCCAGACGCGCTTTGCATAGTGGTATATGGAAGGTATAGGAAGGATGGCACATACTCCCCCAACATGTTTTGCATCAGGTTCCCTCCGGACTCCACGACCCCTACAATCTCATAGGATTCGGTTTTGTTGTCGTATTGTACCTCGATGGTTTTCCCCACAATATTGGAACGGTGGTAAAAGGCTTCAGCTAAGTTTTGGTCTACAATACAGACTTTGTTCTGCTTGTCCATATCCGCTTGATCAAACAGCCGGCCGTAGATGGGCACCATGGAGACGGTTTCCTCTGCCCCATCCCCTACGCCCCAGGCCACACATTTGGAGACCAGGCCCCGCATGTAGACATCGGTGTATTTCATCAGCACTGGGAGGGTGCTCTCCACCGAGGGGAGCTCTTGCAATCTGGGAAGATCCTCTTCCCGCAAGGCGGCGGAGGGATGGCGCATCCCGTCCACACTGATTAAGATAGAGCCGACCCCCATCTTTTCAATCTCCATGTTGATCTGGGAGCGGCCAATTTCCCCAATGGATGCAGTTAAAACCACCGACGCCACTCCGATGGAGATCCCCAGGATGGTCAGTACGCTGCGGAAGCGCTTCCTCCCCAGGTTGCGCAGGCCGCAGCGCACGCTATCAATCAGCATCAGCATTTGCTTCCCCCCTTAAATAGACAAAGTTGTGGGAGACCGCCGGCTCATCCGGGTCAAAGAGGACAATTTCCCCGGGAGCTAGCCCCGCAAGGACTTCCACACCCTCCGCTGTCTCCACCCCGGTTTCAATATCCCGCCGGATGGCTTTCCCCCCTTCAAACACATAAACATACTCAATATTTTCCCGGTCTTGGCGCACCGATTCAAAGGGGGCCATCACCACCTGGCGCTCCTCCTCCAAAAGAAGGTCCACTTTGGCGGCGTACCCATCCCGCAGGGAGGAGTCCCCATCTTCAATGAGGACTTCTGCTGTGACGGTCGCCTCCCCTGCCCCGCTGTTCTCCGCCGTGGGATAGAGTTTGGTCAAGGTCCCGTTGTATTCTTTGGTCTGTCCATTGCAGCGGATGACTGCCTGGCAGCCCTCGTAGACATCATCCGCCTGGGACTGGGGGATGGAGATTACCACCTGGTATCCGCTGGGGTCCACAACGGAAAATGCCATCTGCCCTTTCCCGGAAAGGATATTCTCTTGAAGGTTGACCTTGGCCACAATCCCTTGGATAGGGGACGCAATGGCGCTGGGGATATAGCCTACCTCAACCGAGGGGGACTGCTGGTAGCCAGAGGTGTAGCCCTGGGCGAGGGCATCCACCTGATCCCGGCCGATCTGATAACTTTCCGCCAAGGCATATAAATCTTCCAACTGCTGGGAAAGGCCGCTTTTTGCTTCTTTCTCCACCGCCACAGCACCGCTGTGGGCAAGCACAGTCTGGGTGAGGGAGACATCGATCACCGCCAGAGAATCCCCCTCCCCAACCCAATCCCCCACTGAGACAGGGACTTCCATGGGGATCACCGGAGTGTCCAGGTAGACTTCCGCTGACTTCTGAGCCCGCACTACCCCTTCACAGCTCAAGCGCCTGCTGTAAGGCTGTTCTACTGGGCGAATGTACTGCACCGAGCAAAGGGAGGACAAAAAAAGCTGGGGCAAACACCCCGCCAACAGGATCACCCCCACGGTAAACAGGGTGAGAAACAACTTCATCCGCATCAAAAAAACCCCCATACCAAAGTAAATAACCAAAGCTTGTCACTTTTGTTATTCTCTCTCGCATGGGGGGGAATATACTGTAGGATTTCCTTGGAATAATTGCGGAATCCAGCCGCACACTAACCACTATGAGGTGAGTAGAATGAGTTGGATTCCGTGCGCAAAACACTGCCGCCACCAACGGGACGGCTATTGCAGTTTGGATCAAATCACCCCGCTGGGTACCAGTGCGGATGAGGAATGCGCTTATTTTTCCCGGGTGGAGGACGACCGGTCATCCTTTGAGGGCCGCACAGGCTTGGGCGAGGCTGCTGACCCCGATTAGCTCTAAATCCGTCGGCAGGTCGTCGGTTTTCAGCTGCTTCATCGACGCACGGGGCAGAATGATCTTGTGGAACCCCAGCCGGTAAGCCTCGTTGACCCGGGATTGCACCCGGCTGACGGCCCGAATCTCCCCAGCCAAGCCCACTTCGCCAAAGGCGACTACATCTTCCGCAATGACCCGGTCGGTCAGGTTGGAGACAAGGGCCAAGGCCACCGGCAGATCTGCCGCGGGCTCGTCCAGCCGCAGACCACCCACCACGTTGATGTAAGCGTCCAGGTTGCCAAAGAAGTAGCCGCCCCGCTTTTCCAGTACCGCCAAAATCAACGCTGTGCGGTTGAAATCAAACCCGGTGGAAGTCCGGCGGGGGTTGCCGAATGCGGTTTTGGTCACCAGGGCCTGAACCTCTGCCATAATAGGACGGCTCCCCTCGATGACACAGGCGACGCAGGTACCGGAGACGTTGGTCGGCCGGCCGGAGAGCAACATCATAGAGGGGTTCTGTACCTCTTCCAGGCCGCTTTCAGTCATTTCAAAGACACCGATCTCGTTGGTGGAGCCGTAGCGGTTCTTCACCGCCCGCAAAATCCGGTAGGAAAGGTTGCGCTCCCCTTCGAAATAGAGGACAGAGTCCACCATGTGCTCCAACACTTTGGGACCGGCGATAGCGCCGTCCTTATTGACGTGGCCGACTACAAATATGGGGATGTCATTGGCCTTGGCCACATAAATCAACTGCTGGGTGCATTCCCGCACCTGGGTCACACTGCCCGAAGAGGACTGGATAGTGGAGAGGTTCATGGTTTGGATGGAATCCACCATCACCAGGTCGGGGGAAAGCTGCTCAATGGTCTGCACCACCTGGGCGATGTCGGTGATGGAGGAGATGTACAGGTTGTCGCTGTCCACCCCCAGCCGCACAGCCCGCAGCTTGACCTGGCGGGCGCTCTCCTCGCCGGATACATATAGGATTTTTAGGTTTTGACATAGAAACTGGCAAATCTGCAGCAGGATGGTGGATTTGCCGATGCCAGGGTCGCCGCTGAGCAGGATCACCGACCCGGGGAAAACGCCACCGCCCAGCACCCGGTCCAACTCCTTTAAGCCGGTTTTGTACCGCTGCCGCTCATCGGATGAAATCTCGTGGAGCTGGGAAACCACCGCAGACTTCACATGCTCCTTCGGGGGCATTTTGCTGCTGAGGGGAACCGATTTCACCTGTTCCTCAAAAGTATTCCAAGCGCCGCACTCCGGGCATTTGCCGTACCATTTGGGGGCTTCGTACCCACAAGCAGAGCACACATAGTTTGTTTTGATTTTGGCTGCCAAATTTTCCACATCCTTTGTCTTATACCGAGTACAGGAATTCCATCACCGAAGAATAGATGACAAAGGCCACCTTTTCCTGGTATTCCGGATCAATCAAATTGGTGGCCTCCTGGGGATTGGAGAGGAAGCCGCACTCCACCAATACCGCCGGGGTTTGGGCCTTGTAGAGGAGGAACAGTTCCCGGCCGGACCGTTTGTGCTCCCGGGTGTTCTCCGGTTGGAGCATCTCCCGGAAATGGCGCTGCATGATAGCGGCCAGTTCCTCACTTTCCGGGAGATTAGGGCTGTAAAACATCTGGGCGCCGCTATACTTGGGGTCGGTGAATTTGTTTTGGTGAATGCTCAAAAAGATGGCATCCCTATTTTGCTCCATAATTTTTAGGCGGTTGCGCATATCCGAGGTCTTTTGGTTCTTCACCCCGGTGATCCCGTCGTCGTGGATAGAACAGTCGCTGTCCCGGGTCATCACCACGTCAAACCCGCTGATCACAAACAAGTCCCGCAGATCTTCAGCAATGGCCAAGTTGATGTCTTTCTCCACAATGTTGTTGTACCCAACCGCGCCGCCGTCCATCCCGCCGTGCCCGGCGTCGATAATGATCCGGGGCCGGTTCCCCGCAGTGAGCATCACCGGGCAGGTTCTGTGAATCCGAAAGACCATACCCCCTGCTGCGGCAAATGTGACCACACACAGCACAAGGACAGCCAACCAATATTTTTTCTTCAATGCCATCACTCCCACCACGAAGGTATGCGCCGCCGGGCGGGGATTATGCTACCTTTTTGGACTGCGGAACACCAGCCGGTAAAGGAGGAGGATTTCTTTGGTGCCCAGCAGATACCCCAGCCAGGCAGTGACAGGCAGGCATAGGTGAAACCCAATCACCAGGGCGACAGCACCCCAAGAGGCGTTGGCAGCGTAGCCGGAGGGCATCACCCAGTTGATAAAAAAGACGTGCTGGGGGGTAAAGAGTTTATAGAGGAAGGCCACATCGGGGATGGCTCCCGCCTTAGAGAGGATCAGGATCAGCCCAGAGGCAAAATACGGGACAGCGGCAACAAGGCCCACCGGCACCCCGCGATGGCTCCGGACCGGCCGTTTTTCCAGCCGGGAAAGGCGGCCCTCCTCCTCCCCCATAGCCCATGCGCTGTGATATACCACCATGCAGAAGGAGAGGAGCGCCGCTGTCTGGACAACCATCTGGCTGGTTCTTCCCTGCCAGAGGAGGCCCAGTGAAAAGACGATAATGGCGGCGAAAAACACCCCGAACAAGCTCACTCCAAACAGCCCTAACCCTTGAGAGAACAGTGATTTTTTCCGGTTCAAAAGCATACCTCCATATCCGCTTTGGAAAACAGCCGAGCCCGAAGGCCCGGCTGCTCCAATAGGGATGGATACTGTTAGAATTTTTCAGTCATCATGGTGTAGACCACCCGGGTGGTGGTATAGAACTCCTCCAAGTTCAGGCGCTCATTGGAGGAATGGACGTCGTACATACCGCTGGCGATGCAGGCGCAGGTGATACCGGAACCGGCGAAGATGTTGCAGTCGCCGCCGCCCCCGCCGATAAGGGTGGAGGTGGGGATGCCCTCTTTTTCATAGGCGGCCATACAAGCCTTAAAAGCAAAGGATTCCTGGCTCAGCACAAAGCAGGGGCAATCATGGCTGACGGCAAAATCCACCTGGCCGCCCATCTCGGCGGCAGCCTCTTCACAGGCTTTTTTCATCGACTCCACCTGGTTTTTCAGCTTCTCCATGCTGTGGGAGCGCACCTCCGCAGTAAAGAACACCTCATCGGTGACCACATTGGTCTGCCCGCCGCCTTCGATGCGGCCGATGTTGGCAGTGGTCTCCGCATCGATGCGGCCCAAAGTCATCTTAGCGATGGCCTTGGAAGCCATGGTGATGGCGTTGATGCCTTTTTCCGGCTCGATGCCAGCGTGGGCTTTTTTGCCCTTAAAGGTGGCGACAATGCCGTCTTTGGCAGGGGCCGCAGTGACGATAACGCCGGGCTTGCCTGCACCATCAATGGAAACCATGTTCTTGCAGGGCAGCTTGGAGACATCGAAGTTTTTGGAGCCCATCATATTCTGCTCTTCGCAGATGGTGAAGAGGAAGTACATCTCCCGGTGAGGGATGTTGTTCTCCCGGATATACTCATAAGCCTCCAGGATAGCGGCAATACCGGATTTGTCATCAGCGGCCAGGATAGTGTCCCCTTTGCTGACCAGGAACTCCCCGTCTACAACCGGCTCAATGCCGTTGCCGGGGGATACAGTGTCGATATGGGCGTTGAAGCACAGGGCTTCGCCCTCCATGGTGCCAGGCACATGGATCAGCAGGTTGCCGCCGTTGCTGCCAAAGTTTTTGCCGGCTTCATCTCGGTAAACGTCAAAGCCACGGTTTTTAAAATATGTTTCGATCCAGTCGGCCATCTCCTTTTCATGCAGGGAGACGCTGTCAATGCGGATCATTTCGCACAGGGTATCAAGCAGTCTTTTTTTATTTAATTCCATGGTGTTGCTCCTCCAGTAATGGATTTTCACGGTTCAGCCATCCATAGGGTTTCCTTTGGCTGACACGTTAGTATTATACCAGTTTCCTCCGCTTTTTTCAATGGAAGATTTGCCAGAGGGCACGCTGCTGGAAAGCCTAGCAATTTTCTTCCAGATACCGGACAGCGCACTGGGCATAGGTGGCACTTCCCACATAAAGGGCTTCCTCATTGACCTTCATCTTGGGATCGTGGCCGGGATGGCAGTAACCTTCTGCGGTACTGCCTACACCCAAGTAAATCATGGCTCCGGGGACCTTCTCGGCCACCACAGCAAAGTCCTCCCCACCGCCACTGGGCCCAATCTCCTCTACATCTCCTTGGGGGAGCATTTCTGCTGCGTAGCGGCCCATTTCCCGTGCGAAGTCCGGGTCATTGACCAGAGGCGGCATACCGTACATATGCTCCACAGTGGCAGTTCCGCGGTAGGTAGATGCCACCGATTCGGCAATCTCTTTGATTCGTTTCTTCAGAAAGTTGCGGGTCTCCACCGAATTGGTACGGACCGAGATCTCCAGGGAAGCGGTATCTGCCACACTGTTGCAGCTGGAACCGCCCTCCATTTTGCCTACCAGCACCACAGCCGGCTGGGTACTGGGAATTTCCAGCGCCAGGATCTCCTGGAGGGCGATGATGGTGTGGGCGGCGATATTGATGGCGTCCACGCCCAAATAGGCCTTAGAGCCATGGACTCCATGGCCCTGAATGGAGATGCGGATGGCATCGCCGGAGTTGTTGGCCACCCCGGGGATGTAGCGGATGATGCCGCTGCGGGTGTCATCCATGCCAACCGAAATGTGCAGGCCCAAGGCCACATCCACCTTGGGATTCTCCAAGATGCCGTCCTCCACCATGGCGGCGGCCCCGGCCAGCAGTTCTTCCGCCGGCTGGAACATAAATTTCACCGTGCCTTTGAGCTCCCCTTCCTTCTCTTTGAGCATTTTAGCGGCGATCAAAAGCATGGCGGTATGACAGTCGTGGCCGCAGGAGTGACAGTGGCCATTCTGGGCGGCATAAGGCATCCCGGATTCCTCGGGCATGGGCAGGGCGTCCATATCTGCCCGCAGCAGGAGGACTTTTCCCCCCTTGCCCACGGTGCAGGTGACACCGGCTTTGCCCACAGTTTTGGGCTCGTAGCCGTAGGAGCGCAGCTTTTCAGTGACGAAGGCGTTCGTCTTGGGCAGGTCAAAGCCCAATTCCGCATAGCTGTGGAGCTCGCGGCGCATGGCAATCAATTCCTGTTCCAGTTCCTTGGCCCGATTGAGAAAATAGTTCATTGCAGTTCCTCCTCATGTATCGTTGTATGGCGATTCCCAGATGGATACGGTCGTTTTCTGTTCCCTATCATACCTCTTGCAGGCACTTTTGTCAAGTAAAGTGTGAAATTAAAAACCGGCCTTACACGAAAGGCCGGTTGCCGTTACCACTCCCGGATCATGGGCTGAATGTCCGACCGGGTAAAGTGGATGATATTATCCAGCCGCTTTTTTTCATCCTCCATATAGAAGATGTAGGCGGTGCCGGATTTTTTTGCACGGCCAGTGCGGCCGATGCGGTGCAGGTAGTATTCGTTGCTCTGGGGAACGTCATAGTTGACCACAGCGTCCACATCTTCTACGTCGATGCCGCGGGCAGCCACATCGGTTGCGATGAGAACACAGTCCTTTTGTTCCCGGAATTGAGCCATGATCTTATTGCGGGCGCTCTGCTGGAGTTCTCCGCTCAAGCAGATGGCCGGCACCCTGCGGATGTTCAGCTGGTCACAGAGGCTGGAAGTAGCGTATTTGGTGTTGCAGAACACCAACACCTTGTGGTAACCATTGCGGGCGATGATCTGGCACAAATCTTCAATCTTTTGGCGGCCGGTGTTGGTCTGCAGGCTGTATTGGGTGATCTGAGGGCGGCTGTCCTCCACAGGCTGGACAGTGATCTCCACTGGATCCCGCTGGTACAGCCAGCCGATGTCCATCACCTCCCGGGAGATGGTGGCAGAAAACATGGAAAGTCGCTTCCCCTTGGGGAGGGCATCTAAAATACGCCGGACTTCCTTGAAGAAGCCCATGTCCAGCATTTCATCCGCCTCATCCAGGATGGCAGTAGTGACCCCGGTAAGCTGGATGGTTTTCCGCTTCAGATGATCCAGCAGGCGGCCGGGGGTTGCAACCACAATCTGAGGCGATTTTTTCAGCGCCTCAATCTGGCCGGCGATAGGCTGTCCTCCATAGACCGCCACAGTGCGAATATGGGGAAGAAAGGCGGTGAGATCCCGCATCACATCCCGGATCTGGAGGCAGAGCTCCCGGGTGGGGCAAAGGATCAACGCCTGGGGTTCCTGTTTGGATTCCGGGCTCAGCATTTCGATAATGGGGATGCCAAAGGCACAAGTTTTGCCGGTGCCGGTGGGGGCTTTGGCAATGACTTCTTTGCCCTCCAACAGAACGGGGATCGCCTTTTCCTGCACTTCGGTCAGTTGGGTGAAACCCATTTTTTCCACAGCCTGCTGTATTTCCGCCGACAAGGCGAGTTCACTGTATTTTGTCATACGATACTCCTTGTTTTTGACATACAAAAAGGCCAGTGACCCGCTGGCAAGCGGATCACTGGCCTTACATGGTGGAGGCGCCAATCAGAATCGAACTGGTGAATAAAGGTTTTGCAGACCTCTGCCTTACCGCTTGGCTATGGCGCCGTACTGTGGCGGATCACATCAACACTATATGAAAGAAGGGAATTTTATATTCCTATAAACCGCTACTTTTCTCTTTGGAGTGGGTTACAAGGCTCAAACTCGCTCCGCTGCCCCAAAGAGCTTTTTGCTTTCCAACCGTTTTAAAACAACGGAGGAAACAACCAAGAGATAAGAAAAAAAGGCTGGTTTTTTTCCAGCCTTTTGTTGGAGCGGGTTACGAGGCTCGAACTCGCTACCTCCACCTTGGCAAGGTGGCGCTCTACCAGATGAGCTAAACCCGC
>NZ_CABRJC010000009.1:0-71690 GCF_902471145.1 uncultured Merdimmobilis sp. | reverse complement strand
GTGGATGGCGGCGTTGCCGTCCAGCAGCAGATAGCGCAGCTTGGGCATAGCGGAAAAGACGGGGAAACAGGCGTCGGTGAGTGCGCCGTTCTCCACGCCGAAGTTGGCCATGCTTTTGTGCCCGGCAAAGGGGGCAAGCAGTTCATCGGTCACCGGATAACCTTTCACATGGAAGCCCACCAGGGTATAGCTGGCCAGCCGCTCCATGGGTTCCATGGTCAGCTCTGGGATCTCAAATTTCTTCTCTCCATCCAGGGTCAGGACACCGTTTTCCCAGTCCGCTGTCCGCGCCCGTTTTGGCCATTCCATCGTTGTAAGTCTTCCTTTCCAGGGATGTCATCTCTGCTCCACAAAGTGAACAGGCGTTCCTCCGATTTCAAATTCCAACTTTACGCCATAATCATCCGCCCAGGGCTGGCACTTGCTGAGTAGCTCCACCACCAGCTGGTCGGGTTCTTCATCAAAAGTGACCCGCAAAATTACAGACCATTTCCCATATTCCTTCTGAAATTCTTCGCTCTGTGTATGATTTAGGTAACCTTCCATCTTGTCCAGCAGGGCCTTTTGCGTTTCCGGAGAGCCGTCAATAAAGCCATTGCAGACCAAAACCATTAATACTTCATTGCTTTCGCGTTTCTCCGCCAGAATGTCGATCTTGTGCAGATCCCCGAGCATATCTTCAATCGTCATTGTTATTACCAGTCCCTTTCCCGAATAGCCTCCTCGGTGTCAATGGGGATGCCAAACCACTCCAGAATATAGGCCACGGTTGACGCGATACATTCCCGTGCCACCGTTTCAATCTCGCTGTCGTTCTCGTCAAACTCCTCCTGGAGATCATTGATACCGCAGACCGCCTCATCCAGCGTTGCCTGTATCACTTCGGTATCGGTTTCGCCGCTCTCCAGCAGGCCGATGACCTTCTGGAGTTCGTCCTTTACCTTGTCCACCAAAAAAGCAGGATAGTAATCATCCTGGTACATCTCGTCCAGCAGTTTATAATTTGGGTCAAATGCTTTCATCGGGCTTGCTCCTTTCTCATTCAAACATCAAACCGTATGATTCGGTCAGGCTTCCGTCGTCCTCGTGAAATATACACTGATACAGAGGCTCACGCTGGGTTGCTTTGCGGAATCGCTCCAGAACCGGAGCCAGCGGCTCACCGGTAGGGATACCAAGCGCATCAGACACCCGCCGCAAGCTGTCCACATCCATATCTTCCAAGTTGGTGTTACGCTGTCTCTGCCCATATTCCTCCAGTGTTTTGGAATCCACATACTCCTTTGCATCACAGCAGTCGTGCCAGCAGATGCAGCTCACGATCAGTGAAAAAAGGTCATCCATGCTCTCAGCCAGACGGTCTGTCTCACCTTCGCTGCTGTAATATCCAATGGAGCCATCTTCCAACAGGTGGTATTCTCCGCCGGAGCCATCTCTGGCAAACGCCATGCCGGGCAGGGAGAAGGTGCATCGGCCTTCTGCGTCATCCCGCGGGGACAACTCATTCAGCAGGAAGAAGTCAAACAGCGAATCAAATTCCTCTGCCAAATCAGGGTTTCCATGCAATATCTTCAAATAGTCCATAGCCGTTTTCCTCCGTTTACGGTTCTTGGGTCATTTTGCGCAGCTGTTCCAGCCACTGTGTTTCTTCCATTATCTCATCGTTCTGGTAAAAGTGGTCTTTATCGCGGGCCAAATGGTCAGCGAGCAGAGGTGCGTCCAACGGGGTGCAGACTGTGAAACTGTCCCGATCCGCCCCCTTGATCTCACGGTTGAGGTAGTACACTCGTTTGGCATCGCGGGAATACCAGTGCCCAAGCAGTTCCCAGGAAGTCAGCTCTGCTTTGGGAAGCTGTTTGCCGTAGGCATAGATCCGCTTCTCATCTCTGGCAAAATAGGTATCGCCCAAGGAGCGGAAAGAGGAAACTTCCACACCCTTGATGATCTTCACCTTGCCATCTCCGTTATGGAAGTAGACCTGCCGGCTGTCCTTTGCATATCCCTGGGGCGCATCCGAATCGTTCTGGCCGTTGTCTAATACCTGGAAGGCTGTCAGCTCTACATCTGGGATTCTCCCGCTGGTGGTGTAGACGGCTGTTTTGTCCATCGCGTAGGCATAGTTTAACACCCGAAACGATGCCGGGTCTGCTCCACGCAGGCGAATCCCACCGAGAAAGCAGGCCGTAGAGGATTTGCCCCAGTAATGCCAACAGCAGAAGTCTTTGGGCGCAACACCCTTCAAAAGGCCGTTTTCATATAGGCCAGAGAAATAGACGGCTCCATCCTTGAGGAAAAACTCGTTGTCCACCGGCTCTGTGTTGGTGATCGGTTGGAGCATTTCTTCGTGCTCGGCTGTGATGCTAAACTCGATCTCATCGTCGCTGTAAATTAAGTAGAGCCCATGATGGGATTTCCCACCGAAATGCAGTTCAATGTCATGGTATTTGAGGATCAAAGGCTTCCCGCCGCTTCTCATGGTGGAGAGGGCATCGGGATTCCCGAAGATTTCTATGACCTCATCCTGCGATATTCCGAATTTCAGCGGTGAAATGTCCCGCGGATTCTGCAATATTTGATTGCGCCAAATAGTAAAGTCCTGTTTCATAGTTTTCCGTCCAGTGCCTCCACAGTTTTCATGGCAGCGGAATCAAAGTTGCACTGCCGCAGTTCCCGTTCGATCAGGGCAAACACATCGGGAAAGCACTCGATCTCGTCCTGATACTCATATTTCGCATACAGTTTCCCGTGCTCTGAGATCCAGACCTCTGCCGGGTAGTAGTAGCCGATATGGCCGATGGGCTGGCACTTCTGACCAGCTGTCTGCTCAATTTCCGCCAGCTCACAGCCGGACATATCCCGGAAATAGGCGTCCTCCAAATGGTTTTTGATTCCATTGACCAGGTAAGGAAACAAAGCAAACTCAAAGTCAGCCGCCCATTTCAGCTTTTTCTGCGCCAAGTACCACTCACAGCACAGGCCGAAATATTTGCGGTAAAACCGTTGGGTGGTCTTCATCATCGGGACGTCATGGTCGGCGTAATATTTCTCCGCAATGGAGATGTCCACTTTTCGCCCTTCCTGCCACCCGGCGTACTCCATCAGCTGCTTGACCTTGCTGCCCAGATCGCCGGAGATGAGGATGCGTTCTTTCGTCATGGGGTACCACCTCAGCTCTCATGAGTAATACAAAAAATCTCCTTCTTCAAATCAAAGTAGATTACCATCAGCTCGTCGGTAATCTCCGGGTTGAAGGACAGATCCAGAATGAAAACTTGCTGATTCATCTCGCTATCCACCAGACTGCCGAACCGCTTGAGCTTCAAAAAGTCCACCATCTCGGCAAAGGACAGCTTGGATGGATCGGTTCCCGGAAAAAGTTCCGCCGCAATATCCGGGCCTACATCGTCCCGGTGGAACTCCATGAAAAATGTCACAACGCTATGGTAGCGGCTGTCCTCGTCCGCCAGCGCCGCTTTAATGGCGGATTTGGCCTTTTCCGCCAATTTCTCCGCCTCATCCAGCATTTCTCCCACCGCATCCATGGCAGCAGGATCGCCGGTCAGTTCTTCCTCTACATCGAAGATAAAGGGCAGTCCCGATTCCTCGGGAAAGTTGAAGATTTCCTCGCCGGGTGTATATGTAAAATCAATGCGTTTACAGTTCAGCTTCATCTCTGCTCCTCCTTACTCATGCCAGCTCCGCGTCCAAGATCTGGACTGGTTTTCCTTTCTCGTTCACATAGTAAAGGGCGATATAGTCGATGCCGTCCCGCTTGACCTGTTCCCACGGCATCCGTTCACCGTTGATCAGTTCCACGGTATCCGCCTCGTCCGGTTCGAAGTCCTCTTTTTCGTCCTCATAGTCAACGCTGTACCCCAGCTCCAGCACCAGTTTGGAGGCAGGGATCTCATACCGCTTGAGGGGACGGTGCTCCAGTTCGGCTGGATCGTGTTCATCGCAGAACATATTATCGTAGCCATGCCGTCCACCGTCAAAGATGATGAACTCCTCGCCGCTCTCCGGGTCACGGGCTGTCACCAGTCCGGGAGCCGCATCGCCATCTACAATATAGGATTGGGGCTCTCCTTTCACCGTGAGCAGATCTCCATAATACCAAACCTCCAGCAGTTCATTGCCGGTGGTGGAACAGAGTGTCACAGTGGGCAGACGCTTCTCCGCCCATTCTTTCACATGGCCGGTGAGCCAGGTGGGATATTTCTCAGTCATCATAGTCTTTCTCCTCCTATTTCAATTTCAGCACAAATCCCCAGATGCTCACTACAATCAGGAGGACACCCAACAGGAAGAAAAGCACCCGCCGGTATCCTCTGCTGTGACGGTGGGCATCCCGCGTACCAGTGGGGTCGCAGAGCCAGTTCCAGTTACGGATCGCTCCAAGCAAAATCGCTGTGCCAATCATCACCGAGGCAATATACCAATGCTCTTGCAAAAAAGCCATGATCTGCTCGCTGTTCATTTAGGTTTCCTCCTCTCCTTATCCCTGCATATCTGCACCAATGGGGCCTTTTTTCAGTGTCCCATCCACAGTGACCACATGGCCCCAGAACATATCGTCGTCCTCATACCAGACGGTAAATCGCCCGCCAGGAGATACTGTAAACTCGGTGAGTAGGATGCGCCGGGCGAACTCATCCTCAGTGATGGGGTCTTTCTCCGGGTTCCGGTCGGTCTGGTCATTGTCGGCCAGCCATTCGTTGGCCAGAGCGGTGAGCTTTTGGGCAGCCATCGCCCGCAGGGACTTGTCCCAGACTTCCTGATCTGCCAGCAGTTTCTTCATCACATTGGTGACACGAGTCCAGGACGCTTTCTTTTCAATCTCCACATCCAACGAAATCCGGACTTCTTTTCCCATCCACTTGTAGGTTCCGTCGAATGTGCTCATCTCACGATCCAGGGTGAGGGTTCCCAGCACTGCATCTTCCAGAAGAATGGGCTTTGTGTATTCCGTCCAGATTTCCTCCAGTGCCGGGCAGGGGACACCTTCCTCCAGTACCTCCGTGACATACCACTGAGGTTCGCTGAAGGCATCACCTTTCCAGCCGCGGGCTTTGATTCGGTAGACCTGGCCCTTGGCAAACAGCTTGGAATAGTCTCCGGCTTCCCGTTCCTTGTCTGTCAGCGGCCAGCTCAGGTAGCAGCGGCCGGAGATTACCTGTCCGCTCTGGACATCCGCCATGGCGAGAGCATGGTTATGCGCCGTCCAGAAAGTATCCAGAAAGGTTTTGTCCGCGCTGGTGCCGCTTTGGATCAGTACCAGCTTTTCCTCATCTTCTGATGCGTAAAGGGCAATAAAGTCTTCGATTTTTCTTTTTTTCATGGTGTCCTCCCTTAAACATTCAGATAACAAAAATGCCCCACGCCGCACTGTCATAAAGACAGGCTGACGCAGGGCATGAAAAAGCCGCGTTGAAGGAGCTACATCTACCGGCAGATGCAGTTTCTTCAACAATCAAAATCTTTTTTTCGCATCTTAAAACAGCAAGGTGCTGTCCAATATATTTGTTCATAGCGACACCATTTGTTCTGAGCATAATTGGAATTTTATTATATCACAACGCACCTTCCATGAAAATATTTTGTGTAAAATGCAAAAGAAAATTTTTTATGAATTTGTTCCAAGAAGGGTTGTGACTTCCATGTTAGGTCGGGTGTGGGATCACCTCGGGAACGCCAACCAAAAACCTCAATGCACAAGCTGCGGTCGGGGCTTTCGCTTTAATCGCGGCTTTGCACCCGCATTTACCACAGGCATCTTTTCCCCGCTTGGGGAAATTTTTCCTATCGCAACACAACCCATCCCGCGATGAATCCACTGCATGCAGATCTGTCCACTGTGTCCGATCCTGGTGATCCAATAAAGCCCAGCTGCCATCCCAACCGGGAACCCCACCGAAGCAAAATTTGCTTTTCTCCCCCAGAAAAAGGGGTGTTCCGTTGACAATTTCCCCCCTTTTTTGTTAGTATGAAAAGGAAGCTGTACCTTGCCCAAAAAGGGCGATTCAGCCGCCATTTTCTGAGCCCCATATCTCCGGATTTCCCCGTCGGGAGGCGATGCCTCGCCCAGAAAACGGGCACACTATACCAAGAAGCCTGCTGGGAAAACTCCGGCGCTGCCAGTGGAATGCGGCCGCGGAAAAAATTCCGGCCGGACGGGGACAGGCTCGTCCCAAGCAAGATAAGGCTATCCCCATGGGTTGTTTTTATCAGCCTTTACAATATATTTTACGGGAGGAATCGCACCATGAGCAACATCCAGATCTCCGACCACGTGCGGTACATCGGCGTGGACGACAAAACCATCCAGTTGTTTGAAAGCCAATACGACGTCCCCAATGGCGTCTCCTACAACTCCTACCTGATTCTCGACGACAAAATCGCCGTCATGGACACGGTGGACGCCCGCGCCACCGAGGAGTGGCTGGCCAACCTGGAGGCCGCTTTGGATGGCAGAACCCCCGATTACCTGGTGGTCCTCCACATGGAGCCGGACCACTCGGCCAGCATCCACAGGGCGGCGGAGAAGTACCCGGAGATGCAGATTGTGGGCAACGCCAAAACCTTCCCCATGATCGCCCAGTTCTTCCCTCTGTGCCTGGAGGGCCGCACCGTCGTGGTCAAAGAAGGGGACACCCTTTCTCTGGGGAACCACACCCTCCAGTTCTTTATGGCCCCTATGGTCCACTGGCCGGAGGTGATGGTCGCCTATGAGCAGACCGAAAAACTCCTCTTCTCCGCCGACGGGTTCGGCAAGTTCGGCACCCTGGACACCGACGAACCCTGGCTGGAGGAATCCCGCCGGTATTACATCAACATCGTGGGCAAATACGGCGCCCAGGTCCAGGCCCTTCTCAAAAAGGCATCCGGCCTTGACATCGCCAAAATCTGCCCTCTTCATGGCCCCATTCTGGACAAAGACCTGGGCTACTACCTGGAGAAATACGATACCTGGAGCCGCTATGAGCCAGAGGACAAGGGCATCCTCATCGCCTGCGCCTCCATCCACGGCCACACCATGATGGCCGCCCAGAAACTGGCGGAACTCCTGCGGGAGAAAACCAGCCTTCCGGTGGTGGTTGCCGACCTGTGCCGGGACGACATGGCCAAGTGCGTCTCCGACGCCTTCCGCTACAGCCATCTGGTCGTGGCCTGCGCCACCTACAACGGGGGCCTGTTCCCGCCCATGGAGGCTTTCCTCTCCCACATCAAGGCCAAGAACTATCAGAAGCGCACAGTGGGCATTGTGGAAAACGGCACCTGGGCCCCCACCGCTGCCAAGCAGATGAAAGCCGCCTTTGAGGGGATGAAAGAGATCCGCCTGGCACAGCCTGTGGTCTCGGTGAAATCGGCCATAAACGACGCCTCCATTGCGGAGTTGGACGCCCTGGCCCAAGCGCTGCTCGCCGAGTAAACAATATTAGGGCAAAGGAAGGGGAACCCCCGGCTGGGGGTTCCCCTTTTTGTTCCCCTCTGTCCAGAAAATAGTCCCAGCCCTGTGCTGACCCCTTGACAAAATTGGTTGGCGGGGGTGGGGCCCTATTTCCTTTCTGTGGAAACTCCAACTCACTGCCAAGGCTGGAAATTTTTTGTCATTTCTGTAACAAACATTGTTAAACAGAAGACCGAATCGCAAAATTATATCTTTTTAGCGGAAGAATTTTCTAAAAATATTTTTGAATTAATCACCAAAAATGGGGTGTGATCTTCTCCGAAATCAAAATTTCTTCGTCGGAATTCCGGCAAAACTCGGGGTGATGTTGGATAGTTCTCCTAGGTTCGTCTAGGAAATCACAAGCATTGCCGTTTCTTTGTCAAACCCCCTGGTTGACAACATTTTGGTTGTTGGCTATAATGCAGGTACAAACGGGGCATCCTCTGGATCGCCTTGCATATATTGCGGTTGAAGGATCCGGGAGAGGTCAACACAACAAGATATTGTGTTGGAGCCAAAGGGGTATGCGCAAAAAAACTCTCAGGCAAAAGTACCGGATCTGGACGGAACTCTGGAGAGTTGAGACCTCCTTTTGGCAGGTGCCTCAACACCGATGAAGCAACTTGGCCCAAACGGCGGGTCGGGGAATCTTTCAGGTATCGCAACAGAGGCGCGCTCTTACCGGCGTGCCTCTGTTTTTTATAAGCAGCCACAGGCGAACTTATAAAATGTCCATCGGGGCCTTCCCCCAGAATCCTGTTGCAGCAAAGCCATTTTACGGCTATTTTGACCCACTTTGGAAAGGAGCGTATTCCATGGAACTGAAAACCCCACTTTATGATTGCCACGTAGCTTTAAACGGAAAAATTGTCCCCTTTGCCGGCTATCTGCTCCCGGTGCAGTACGACACCGGCGTCATCGCCGAGCATATGGCGGTGCGCACCAAGGCTGGCCTCTTTGATGTCTCCCACATGGGCGAAGTGGTTTTCTCCGGCCCCGACGCCCTCAAAAACGTCCAGCACCTGATGACCAATGACTTTTCCAACATGGTGGCAGGCGATGTCCGCTACAGCCCCATGTGCAACGAAAAGGGCGGCGTGGTGGACGACCTGATCGTCTATTGCCTCAAAGAGCCCACCGATTACCTGGTCGTTGTCAACGCAGCCAACCGCCACAAGGACGCCGATTGGATGCGCAGCCACCTGATCGGGGATGTCACTTTTAAAGACATCTCCGACGAGGTGGCCCAGGTCGCCCTCCAGGGACCCCAGTCCCAGGCCATTCTATCCAAACTGGCTGACGAGAGGGACATCCCAACCAAATACTACAGCTTCTGCCAAACCGGCAAGGTAGCCGGGGTGGACTGTCTGATCTCCAAGACCGGCTACACCGGCGAGGACGGGTTCGAGCTCTATTGCGCCCCCGACAAAGCTGCTGAGCTGTGGAACGCCCTGCTGGATGCAGGCAAAGAGAACGGCCTCATCCCCTGCGGCCTGGGCGCCCGGGACACCCTGCGGTTGGAAGCCGGTATGCCCCTCTACGGCCACGAGATGACCGACGACATCACCCCCAAGCAAACCGGCCTTGGCATGTTCGTCAAGATGGACAAAGAGGACTTCATCGGCAAAAAAGCCATGGAGGAGATGGGCGCCCCCACCATCAAACGGGTGGGCCTGAAGATTCTGGGGAGGGGCATCGCCCGGGAGAACTTCCCCGTCTACGCCGGCGACAAATTGATCGGCCACACCACCAGCGGCACCCACTGCCCCTACCTGGGCGGCGCTTACGCCATGGCCATTGTGGAGAAGGAGCCCGCACCCTTGGGCGCCACCGTCCAGGTGGAGATCCGCGGCAAGAAGGTGGACGCTGAGGTAGTCAAATCCCAGTTCTATAAAAAAGCTTAACTTCCGGCTCTTCCTTTGGGAGGTCGCTTTCCCTCCCCCCCTTTGGGCGGCCTTCCCAATAGAGCTGTTTCCCCATTGTCCCAAACGGCCGGGGCCACTGCCCCACGCCCGAAACTATACAACATTAAACAGAATCAATAGGAGGAATGCAACATGAAAAATCCAACCGATCTGCTGTATACAAAATCCCACGAATGGGTCAAGAAACTGGACGATGGCACCGTGAAGGTGGGTCTAACCGATTACGCACAGCATGAGCTGGGCGACCTGGTGTTCATCAACCTTCCCCAGGAAGGGGATGAAGTCTCGGTGGGCGAGACCTTTGGCGACGTGGAATCGGTCAAAGCGGTCTCTGACGTGTACAGCCCTGTCTCCGGCACCGTCACCGCCATCAACGAAGAACTGCTGGACCACCCCGAACTGGTGAACAAAGAAGCTTATGAAGCTTGGTTCATCCAGGTGGGCGAAATCTCCCAGGAGGAAGAGCTGCTCTCGGCCGAGGCTTATGAGGAGCTTCTTGCAAAGGAGGAGGCGTAAATGGGCTCTTACGTTCCAAACACCCGGGATGAGCGCCAAGGGATGCTGGAAGCGGCCGGCTTCTCCAAGATGGAGGACCTGTTCGCCCACATCCCCCACGAGGTGCTGCTGAACCGCCCCTTAGACATCCCCGCCGGCAAATCCGAACTGGAAGTCAGCCGGGTGATGGCGGAAATGGCAGGGAAAAACACCATCTTCCCCTCCATCTTCCGCGGTGCGGGCGCCTACGACCACTACATCCCCGCCATTGTCAAGAGCGTCACCTCCAAAGAGGAGTTCCTGACCTCCTACACCCCTTACCAGGCGGAGATCAGCCAGGGCGTCCTCCAGTCCATCTTTGAGTACCAGACTATGATCTGTGAGATCACCGGCATGGATGCTTCCAATGCCTCGGTTTACGACGGGGCCACCGCCGCCGCCGAAGCCGCCTCCATGTGCCGGGAGCGCAGCCGCACCGTCACCTATGTGTCGGCCGCCTGCAACCCCTCGGTGTTGCGGACGCTGAAAACCTACTGCTTCTCCTCCGGGACTGAGCTGGTGGTCGTCCCAGAAAAAGACGGCGTCACCGACCTTTCCGCCATCGAAGGCGAGCTGGACGGCAAAACCACCGCTTCCCTGTACATTGAACAGCCCAACTACTACGGCTTATTGGAGGATGTGGAAAAAGCCGCTGAGGTCATCCATGCCGCAGGCGGCAAGCTGATTGTCGGCTGCAACCCCATCTCCCTGGGCATCCTGAAAACCCCCGCCGAGTGCGGTGCGGACATCGCTGTAGGCGAAGGCCAGCCCTTGGGCATGCCCCTTTCCTTCGGCGGCCCCTACCTGGGCTTTATGGCCGCCAAATCGTCCATGACCCGCAAGCTGCCGGGGCGCATCGTGGGCGAGACCACCGACCTGGACGGCAAACGGGCCTATGTCCTGACCCTCCAGGCCCGGGAACAGCACATCCGCCGGGAGAAAGCCTCCAGCAACATCTGCTCCAACCAGGCCCTATGCGCTATGACCGCCGCGGTCTACCTGGCTGCCGTAGGAGCTGAAGGCCTCCAGAAAGCCGCCACCCTCTGTATGTCCAAAGCCCATTACCTGGCTCAGGAGCTCTCTAAAATCCCCGGCTTCGGGCGCAAACACCAAGGGGAATTCTTCCACGAGTTTGTCACCGGCTGCCCCATCTGCCCCCACAAGCTGATGGCCGAGCTGGAAAAACACGGCATCCTGGGCGGCCTGCCCCTCACCGGGGCCTATGAGGGCTCGATCCTGTGGTGCTGCACCGAGAAGAACACCAAAGCGGACATCGACCGTCTGGTGGCGATTGTAAAGGAGGTGGCTGCCCAATGAAACTGATATTTGAGAAGAGCCAGCAAGGCAGAGGCTGCTCCATCCTGCCGGAGTGCGATGTCCCCGTGGCGTCCATCCCCCAGGGCAAAGAACGCAGACAGCCGCTGCATCTGCCCCAGATGGCGGAGAACGACCTTTCCCGCCACTACACCCAGCTGATGAAACGCACCCACGGCGTCAACGACGGGTTCTACCCCCTTGGCTCCTGCACCATGAAATACAACCCCAAAGTCAATGAAGAGGCCGCGGCCCTGCCCGGGTTCCAGAAGATCCACCCCCTGCAGCCGGAATCCACCGTCCAGGGCGCCCTTGAAGTGCTGTGCACCGCCGAGCAGCTGCTGTGCGAGATCACCGGCATGGACAACATGACCTTCCAGCCTGCGGCGGGCGCCCATGGAGAGCTGACCGGCCTTCTGCTGATCAAAGCCTACCACGCGGCCCGGGGCGACACCAAGCGCACCAAGATCATCGTCCCCGATTCCGCCCACGGCACCAACCCCGCCAGCGCCGCCATGGCCGGCTTCCATGTGGTCAGTGTCCCCTCCTATGAGGACGGCTGCGTCAATGTGGAAAAACTGCGGGAAGCAGTCGGCGACGACACCGCCGGCCTGATGCTGACCAACCCCAACACCGTCGGCCTGTTTGACAAGAACATCTTAGAGATCACCAAGATCATCCATGAGGCGGGCGGCCTGTGCTACTACGACGGCGCCAACCTCAATGCAGTCATGGGCATCGTCCGGCCCGGCGACATGGGCTTCGACGTGGTCCACCTCAACCTGCACAAGACCTTCTCCACCCCTCATGGCGGCGGCGGCCCCGGCGCAGGACCTGTGGGCTGTAAGAAGATCCTCACCCCCTTCCTCCCCTCCCCCATGGCAGTAAAGGCTGAGGACGGCTACCATCTGGATTATGACCGCCCCCAGAGCATCGGCTCGGTGAAGGACTTCTACGGCAACTTCCTGGTGGTGGTGCGGGCCCTGACCTACATCCTCACCCTGGGCAAAGAGGGCATTCCCGAGGCGGCCCAGAACGCCGTCCTCAACTGCAACTACCTGATGAGCCAGCTCAAAGACGTCTATGACATGGCCTTTGACACCGGTTGTATGCACGAGTTTGTCATGACCCTCTCCCGGATGAAGAAGGAACACGGCGTCTCCGCCATGGATATCGCCAAAGCCCTTCTGGACAACGGCATCCACCCGCCGACGATGTACTTCCCGCTGATCGTCGAGGAGGCTCTGATGGTAGAGCCCACCGAAACCGAGTCCAAGGAGACTTTGGACGAGGCGGTGGCGGTGCTCCACAAAATCTACCAAGAGGCGGTTTCCAACCCCGAAGCCCTCCATGAGGCTCCCCTCACAACCCCCGTCCGCCGTCTGGATGAGGTTGGCGCGGCCCGGAATCCCCGTCTGCGGTATCAGTTCGCAGAGTAGGTTTTGACCCTTCACAACTAAAAAGGCTGAAAGACCAAAAAGGCGCCTCCCCCGCCTTGGTGTGGGGAACCGGACAACACAAAAGGACGGTTCCCCCCGGCGGTCTTTCAGCTTTTTCTTTTTCACCGTTTATCCACCCGATCTGTAAAGGAGATATTTATGGCTTTTAAATCGGATATCGAAATCGCCCAGGAGACGAAAATGGACCACATCCGCGACGTGGCCGCCGCGGTTGGCATTGATGAAAAATATGTGGAACAGTACGGCAACTACAAGGCGAAGATCGACTACAACGTCCTCACCGAGTGCGCCGGAAAACCGGACGGAAAGCTGATCCTAGTCACCGCTATCACCCCCACCCCCGCAGGCGAAGGCAAGACCACCACCACCGTAGGGTTGGCAGACGGCCTGCGCAAGATCGGCAAAAAAGCGGTAGTCGCCCTGCGGGAGCCCTCCCTGGGCCCGGTGTTCGGCGTCAAAGGCGGTGCAGCTGGGGGCGGGTATGCCCAGGTCGTCCCCATGGAGGACATCAACCTCCACTTCACCGGCGACATGCACGCCATCGGCGCGGCCAACAACCTTCTGGCCGCCATGCTGGATAATCACATCTACCAGGGCAACGCCTTAAACATCGACCCCCGCCGCATCACCTGGAAGCGCTGCGTTGATATGAACGACCGCCAGCTGCGGTTTGTCACCGACGGCTTGGGCGGCCGGGTCAACGGCGTCCCCCGGGAAGACGGGTACGACATCACCGTGGCCAGCGAAGTCATGGCGGTGCTCTGCCTGGCCACCGACCTCATCGACCTGAAGGAGCGGCTGGGCCGGATCATCGTGGGCTACACCTACGACGACAAACCGGTCACCGCCGGCGACCTGAAAGCCCAGGGCGCCATGGCCGCCCTCCTGAAAGACGCCCTGAAACCCAACCTGGTCCAGACCTTGGAACACACCCCCGCCTTCATCCACGGCGGCCCCTTTGCCAACATCGCCCACGGCTGCAACAGCATTATGGCCACCAAGATGGCCCTGAAGTTCGGCGATTACGCCGTCACCGAGGCGGGTTTCGGCGCCGACTTGGGCGCGGAGAAATTCTTGGACATCAAATGCCGCATGGCGGGCCTCCGCCCCTCCGCCGTGGTCATTGTCGCCACCGTCCGCGCCCTAAAACACCACGGAGGGGTGGCCAAAGCCGACCTGGGCAATGAGAACCTGGAGGCCCTGGAAAAAGGCCTGCCCAACCTGCTGCAGCATGTAGAAAACATCACCCAGGTGTTCCACCTTCCCGCAGTGGTGGCCATCAACCGCTTCCCCACCGACACCGAGGCTGAGCTGGCCCTCATCGAGGAAAAATGCCGCGCCCTGGGGGTCAACGTGGCCCTGTCCGAAGTGTGGGGCAAGGGCGGCGAGGGCGGAAAGGCCCTTGCGGAAGAGGTTGTCCGCCTCTGCGAAGAGGAGAGCAGCTTCACCAACTGCTACGACTTGGACCTTCCCATTGAAAAGAAGCTTGACGCCATCGTCACAAAAGTTTATCATGGCGATAAAGTGGAGCTGACCGCCGGCGCCCGGAAACAGATGAAAAAGCTGGAGGAGCTGGGTTTTGGGAACCTGCCCATCTGCATGGCCAAGACCCAGTACAGCTTCTCTGACGACCAAAAGCTCCTGGGTGCGCCCCGCGGCTTTACCGTACAGGTGCGCAACCTGAAAGTCTCTGCCGGCGCAGGCTTCATCGTGGCCTTGACCGGGGATATCATGACCATGCCCGGCCTGCCCAAGGTCCCCTCCGCCGAGAAGATCGACGTGGACGCCACCGGCAAAATCCAGGGCCTGTTCTAATGGGCAAAGGAGAATGACTATGGACTTTACCACACAAAGCTGCCGGGACTTCGTCACCGTCCTGGCTTCCAAAGCGCCGGTGCCGGGCGGGGGGGGAGCCTCCGCCCTGGTGGGCGCTATCGGCACCGCCCTGGGCAACATGGTGGGCAGCCTGACCGTGGGCAAGAAGAAATATGCCGCGGTGGAAGCGGACGTGATCGCCCTCCAGGAGAAGGCCACCGCCCTACAAAACGACCTGCTCGCCCTGGTGGAGCGGGACGCCCAGGTGTTTGAACCCCTCTCAAAAGCCTACGGCATGCCCAAGGCCACCGAGGAAGAAAAGGCGGAGAAGGCCCGGGTTATGGCCGTCGTTTTGAAGGAGGCCTGCCAGGTCCCCTTTGAAATCATGGAGAAGTGCTGCCAGGCCATCGACCTAATGGACGGCTTTGCCAAGATGGGAAGCGCCATCGCCCTGTCGGACGCCGGGGTCGGGGTCGCCTTCTGCAAGGCGGCACTGCTGGGCGCCAGCCTCAATGTGTTCATCAACACCAAATCCATGGCCGACCGGGCCTATGCCGAAGAGATCAACCAAAAAGCCAACGCCATGCTGACTGCCTACACCGCCCGGGCGGATGCCATCTACCAGTCGGTGCTGGAGCGGCTGCAATAGGAGGGGAAACACCTATGGCAACCATCCTCAAAGGCGCGGCGGTGACCGCCGCCCTAAACCAATCCCTTACAGAGAGAACCAGCGCCCTCAAAGAGAAGGGCATCCTCCCCACCCTAGCCATTGTGCGGGTGGGGGAGCGGGGGGACGACATCTCCTATGAAAAAGGGGCCATCAAGCGCTGCGAGAAGATCGGCGTCGGGGTGAAGCAGTTCCTCCTGCCCGCCGATGTCCCGGAGGAAACCCTGTTGGCCACCATAGAAGAGATCAACGCTGACCCTGCCATCCACGGCTGCCTCCTGTTCCGCCCGCTGCCGGGGCACATTGACGGGGAGCGGATCCGCCGGGCCCTCGCCCCCCAAAAGGATGTAGACGGCATCACCGACGGCTCCCTGGCCGGGGTATTCTCCGGCTCCGGGGAAGGCTATCCCCCTTGTACCGCCCAAGCCTGCATGGAGATTCTGGACCACTACGGCTATCCGCTCCAGGGCAAAAAAGCGGTGGTCGTCGGCCGCAGTCTGGTGGTGGGCAAGCCTGCCGCCATGCTGCTGCTCCAAAAAAACGCCACCGTCACCGTCTGCCACACCCGCACGGCGGATATGCCTGCCCTCTGCCGGGAGGCAGAGGTTCTCATCGTCGCCGCTGGCAAAGCCGGCGTGGTGGGGAAGGAATACCTCTCCCCCGGCCAGGTGGTCATCGACGTGGGGATCCACGTCCTGGAGGACGGCAAGCTGACTGGAGACGTGAAGTTTGAAGAGGCGGAACCCATTGTGGAGGCCATCACCCCGGTGCCCGGCGGCGTGGGCACCGTCACCACTTCGGTGCTGGTGAAACACGTGGTGGAAGCCGCGGAAAAGGCGTCGAAATGAGCCTGTTCACCCCGGCCCAGACGCTGGAAAACTACTGTGCCACCGGCTGCGCCAAGGCAGAGCGCGCCCCTCTGCCCGCTTTTTTGCTGGCGGTTTTAGCTGGTGCGCTGATCGCCCTGGGGGGCGCCGCCTCAGCCACGGCCACCTACGCGGTGGCCAACCCCTCCCTGGCCAAGCTGATCAGCGGCCTTCTGTTCCCCTTTGGCCTTGCCATAGTCATCCTGTCGGGGGCGGAGCTGTTCACCGGCAACTGCCTCATCACCCTTTCGGTGCTGGACCGCAAAACCTCCCTGGGCAGCATGCTGCGCAGCTGGGCCATCGTCTACCTGGGCAACTTTGTGGGGGCCGCGGCTGTCGCCGGGAGCTATGTCTACTTTGGCCGGCTTCCCGCCGACCTGGCTGCCGCCATGGCCCGCACTGCCTCCGCCAAATGCAGCCTCACCTTCCCCCAAGGGGTGGTGCTGGGTCTTTGGTGCAACATCCTCGTGTGCCTGGCGGTGCTTTTAAGCCTCTCCGCCCAGGATTTAAGTGGCCGGGTGATGGGCGCTTACCTACCGGTGGCCTTCTTCATCTTCTGCGGGTTTGAGCACAGCGTCGCCAACATGTACTACATCCCCGCTGGTTTGTTTGTTGGGACCCTTCCCCAATACGCTTCGGCGCTGGAGGGGCTCTCCCTCCCGGCCCTCAATTGGGGCAATTTCTTCTTCGCCAACCTGTTGCCGGTGACCCTGGGCAACATCCTGGGCGGCGCACTGCTATCCTATCTGCTGTTCCGCAGCCACCTGGGCGCACCGGCTCCTCAGCAGTCCCGAACCTAACCCTTGGGAGGAATCCGTTTATGATCAAGACCTTGTACACCTGTATGGGCACCGGCTTCAACCCCTATGAAAACCTGGCCCTGGAGGAAATGCTCCTCACCCATGTGCCAAAGGAGAGCTGCATCCTCTACCTGTGGCAGAACCAAAAGACGGTGGTTATCGGCAAAAACCAGAACGCCTGGAAGGAATGCCGGGTCAAAGAGCTGGAGGAGGACGGTGGATTTCTGGCCCGCCGCCTCTCCGGGGGTGGGGCGGTGTTCCACGATTTGGGGAACCTCAACTTCACTTTTTTGATGAACAGCCCCGATTACGACCTTTCCCGCCAGCTGGATGTCATCCTGCAGGCGGTGGCTTCCCTGGGCATCTCCGCCCAAAAGTCCGGCCGGAACGACGTCACCACTGCCGACGGACGGAAATTCTCCGGCAACGCCTTTTATCACCACGGGGGAAAATCCTACCATCACGGCACATTGATGCTCCAGGTAAACAAGGATCTGGTGGCCCGCTACCTCAATGTTTCGGCGGCCAAGCTCTCCTCCCAAGGGGTGAGCTCGGTGAAATCCCGGGTGGTCAACCTGGTGGAATTGCAGCCGGATCTGACGGTGGAAGCTATGAAAAAAGCCCTCATCTCTGCGTTTGAACAGGTGTACGGCCTCCCTTCCCTCCCCTTCCCGGTGGAGGAGCTGGACGGGGACAAGACCGCAGCCCTCGCCGCCCGGAACGCCTCTTTTGACTGGCGCCTAGGCAGGAATATCCCCTTCCATTGGCAGGGGGAATGCCGGTTCCCCTGGGGCGGTATCGAATTGAAACTGCGGGTGGAGAGCGGCCGGGTGCAGGAAGCCGCTCTGTACTCCGATGCCATGGACGGGGATTTCATCCCCCGCATCGCCCCACTCTTCACCGGCAAAGTCTTCTCCTCCCGGGAGCTGGGCGAGTCCCTCTCCCCCCTCCTCTTGGAGGACATTGGGCAGCTTCCCCGGCAGATGGTGGAAGACCTGCGGGATTTCATCCGCTCCCAAGAATTTTAACAGAACCAACAATCCCCACGGTAGAAATGGAGGATGGATATGAACGAATATCAGTTGATTGTCATCGGGGCCGGCCCCGGCGGTTATGAAGCCGCCATCCGGGCCGCCCAACTGGGCCTTACCACCGCCTTGGTGGAGAACCGCCAAGTGGGCGGCACCTGCCTCAACCGGGGGTGCATCCCCACCAAAGCCCTGCTCCACGCCGCCGCCCTGTACCGGGGAGTCCAGGAATTTGAATCGGTGGGCCTTTGTGCCCAAGGGGTGTCCTTTGACATCCAAAAAGTCCACGACCGCAAAAACCAAGTGATTGAACAGCTTCGCTCCGGCATTGAACAGCTGATCAAAGCCAATAAGATCGACCTGTACCAAGGCACCGGCACCTTGACCGGCCCTCACAGCGTCACTGTGGCCACCGGGGAGGGCCCGGTGGAACTGGCCGGCGAAAATATCTTGGTGGCCACCGGCTCCAAGCCCTCCCGGCCCCCCATCCCCGGCCTGGACCTGCCCCATGTGGGCACCAGCGATGAGTTCCTCTTTTTGGAGGATAAGCTGTACGAGAACCTGATCATCATCGGCGGCGGGGTCATCGGGGTGGAGTTCGCCTCGGTGTACCAGAGCTTTGGATGCAAGGTGACCATTGTGGAGGCCATGGACCGCATCCTGCCCCCCATGGACCGGGAGATCTCCCAGAACCTTGCCATGATCCTGAAAAAACGGGGGGTCGCCATCCACACCGGCGCCATGGTGGAGCGGCTGGAGGAGACCCCCGAAGGCATCGCCTGCCACTTCACCCAGAAGGGCAAGGAACAGGTGGTCACCGCCGACGGCGTATTGGTGGCCATTGGCCGCCGCCCCAACACCGACGGTCTCTTTGCCGAGGGTTTCTCGGTGGAGATGGAACGGGGCCGCATCGTCACCGACGAGGCGTTTAGGACCAACGTGCCCTCCATCCGGGCCATCGGTGACGTCACCGCTAAGATCCAGCTGGCCCATATGGCATCCGCCCAGGGCCTCACCGCCGTTGAACTCATCGCCGGCAAGGAGCCTTCCATCTGCCTCACTGCCGTCCCCGGCTGCGTCTACACCGACCCGGAGATCGCCACCGTCGGCCTGACCGAAGAGGAGTGCAAGGAGAAGGGCATCGCCGTGCACAAGGGCAAATACATCATGTCCGGAAACGGCAAAAGTATCATCGAACAGGCGGACCGGGGCTTTATCAAGCTGTTGTTTGATGAAAAGACCGATGTCCTGCTGGGCGCCCACCTGATGTGCTGCCGTGCCACCGACCTGATCAGCGAACTGTCCACGGCCATCGTCAACAAGCTGACCTCTAAGGAGCTCAGTTCGGTGATCCGCCCCCATCCCACCTTTACCGAAGCGGTGACCGAGGCGGTGGAGAGCGCTCACGGCATGGCCATCCATCTGGCTCCGGCCAAAAAATAAAGCTGCATCAAAAAGCGGCCCTTTTCCTATAGGGAAAAGGGCCGCTTTTTGCGCCTTGAAACAAAAAAGTCTCCGTTAAAATGAGAGAAAATCCTCCTTGCTGCCCAAAATTGTGCTACAATGGTCGCAAGCGGCCATTGGGGAAGAAACCGCTTCCCTGTTTCATACATATCCCAATTGATTGGAGGCCCCCTCATGAAACGAACCATCTTTTGGCGCCTGCTTGCCTTCCTGCTGTGCGCCCTCTGCATCTATGCCGCAGCTGTGTCTGTTCTTCAAGGAATGGCTCCCCCCTTTGACATCCTGCTTCCCCTGGCGGCCACCTTTCTGGCCTGCCTGCCCCTGGCCGTCCTTTTCTCCCGGAAGATCGCCGGCACCGTGGCTGACCCCATCCAGCGGATCACCAACCATCTGGAGATGATCCAGCGGGGGAACTACAACCTCCACATCGATTACCCCTATGACGATGAACTCTCCCCCATTATCGGGGCGATCAACCAGCTCACCCAAAACATCTCCCACACCCTGGAGGATCTGACCTACGAAAAAGAAAAGGCGGAATACATCCTCAACAACATGGACGGCGGGCTGGTGCTGGTGGACGCAGGGCGGCGGATTTTGCAGCACAACAGCGCCATCCACAAATATTTTGACATCGGAGATGAAATTGTGGGCCAAGCCATCACCTCCCTCACCGACAACCCGGATATCCTGAGGTCGGTGGATAAGGCGGTAGAGAACCAAATCTCCTCGGTGTTCGACGTCAACCTGATGGACAAATCCGGCACTGTGGTGTCGGTGCGCGCCATCCCCACCCAAGGAGCCTGGACGGACAGCGGCCGCAGTGCCTCAGCCATCCTCATCTTTACCGATGTCACCCAGATGCGCCAGATGGAGCGGATGCGCAGCGAATTTGTAGCCAACGTCTCCCACGAGCTGAAAACCCCCATCACCTCCATCAAAGGCTTTGCCGAGCTGCTGGATTCCGGCGTGGTGCAAGACCATGCCTTGGTGGAGAGCTACCTTCGGCGCATCCGGGAGGAATCGGAGCGGATGACCAATTTGATTGAGGACATCCTGCGCCTATCCAGCCTGGAGAGCGGCCAGAGCCAGGAGCAGCGCCCGGAGCTGGTGGATTTGCGGGAGATGGCGGAGGACATCCTCTACAGCCTCACCCCTCAGATCAGCAAACGAAATATTACAGCCCAGGCGGAGGGGGAGGGCTGCTGCTGGGCAGTTCCCGACGACATGCGGCAGCTTTTGAAGAACATCATCGAAAACGCGGTAAAATACAACACCGACGGCGGTTCGGTCTCGGTGGTCTGCGACCAGGGGGATGAAACTTGCAGCGTCACCGTGTCGGACACCGGCATCGGCATCCCCATGGAGCATCAGCCCCGCATCTTCGAGCGGTTTTACCGGGTGGACAAAGGCCGTAGCAAGCGGGAGGGCGGCACCGGTTTGGGCCTTTCCATCGTCAAGCACGTGGCCGCCAAATACGGCGGGCAGATTACCCTGACCAGCCGCCCTGATGAAGGCACGGTCATCCAAGTGCGGCTGCCGGTGGGGGAAAACCCCGCCCGCTGCCGCAATCAGGAGGAACCATCATGACTGTCAACAAAATCTCCCTTGTCTATTTCAGCCCAACAGGGACTACCCGGCAGATGGTCCGGGCTATAGCGGAGGCGCTTCCCATGCCGGTGGAGGAATACGACTCACCTTGGGGATCCCTCCAATCCCCACCTTCCTGCCGGAGGACTTTGTGATCCTTGGGCGTCCCAGCGTACAGTGGGCAGGTACCCAAACCGGCCCTGGAACGGTTTGCCGCCCTCCACGGCCAGGGGACGCCCTCCAACAGAATTCCGGCTGCTTTGGCCCCCCTCTAAATCACAAAATAACCAGCGATATCTCCCTCACCCCGAGGGCGCAAAAAAGCCAGGGACACGCCCTGGCTGCGAAATTGATTCAAAAGATGCGGGGGAAACGAATTGTTTCTAGGTCTATTTTATTTTATACTTGTGGAATTATCCGTTTTTCCAAATCATTTTCGGTTTTTTGATACGAAGCTGCACTAATGAAATACAAACCTGTTACGCGGTATGAGAGAGGGTGCCCGGCGCGGCAAAAGCCCTCATTCCCGGGAAAACTGCCTCCATTGTACCACCAAGTCCATCAATTTGCTGCGGACATGGCCCTCTGTGATGGAAAACCGATCCGCAATTTCTGAAACCGAAGCGTTCCCCAGCACCATTTGAAACATTTCTTGTTCCGCCTTGGTAAGGCTCGCCTGAAAACTTGCGGTTTCCTGCTGGTTTTCCCAACGCCCCATACCTCCGTCGTCGCTTCCGGCCAGGAGGTCGTATAGGGATACCTCCTCATCCTCTGCCTTACGGATCCTATCGGCGCTGAATCGCTCATTGGCGGCGGCCGGCGTATACCTTTTGTTGGCCGACAGCAGCCAATCCCGGACAAACTCCCTGGCGTGTTCTTCAAAAGTACACAGAGCCGGTTCATAGCGGAAAACCGCTTCAATCAGCCCTAATTTAGCCTCTTCCCGGCGATCTTTGATAGGGATGGACTTGGCACAATTTTGGACAATCTCTTCACAGAGAGGGGCATACCGTTCCAGAATCCGCTCCATAGCCGGGGAACACCGCGCCTCTTCCCGAGAGGATTTTTTCTGGTCTTTGTAGATGGAGGCAAGCAGTTTTTCATCGGGGATCTGCCGCAGTTTCCCGTGCCAGATCTTCCCCACTGGCACATGGCCCACCTCAAAATACGCTGGAAGTTCCACGCCGCACCGGTGCAGTTTCCGCGAGAGGGGCAGAAGCTTGACAAAAGTTTTTCCCATGCGGATCCCCCCGTCTTCCAGGGTGGATTCCCGCAGGAGAAGCTCCTGATTCTGCGGGAAATAGGACAGCTGGAAGTAGGGAGGCAGCAGTTCCTGGAGTGGTTTGTTGATTTTTAGACAACCGTTTTTGGTGATTTGCACCATGGGCAACCTGTGCCTAGATTGACTTCCGATCCATTCCTGTTGTGCCTCCTCGCCTTTGGGTGTCTCTGTCCATATTGTCTTCATCATCGGCCGCTCCTTCTCCATGTAACTGGTGCGAATTTTCTAAATTTCGACAAAATACTACCGATTTATCCGTTCTTCTGCTTTATAACTTATTATAGCGTAAATTTTTCGGAACGCAAGATAGCCCCGTTGCTTTTTTAGCTTTTTTTTGATAAGATATGTGTAAAAAGAGGGGGGATTCTATTGTCTACAGTCAAACTTGAAATTCATGTGAACGGCCAAGGCGCCACCATCCATATTGATGGGGAGGCGAACGATGTTCTATCTTTTTATGACAAATTGTACAGCAGTGGTCTCTTAACCCCGTCTTCTTTTGGCAGCTGCGAGACCATTGAGGCGATCAATTCTCCCGTGCTTTCATCAGGAGAAGCCTCCCTTATCAAAGAGGAAGGAAAAGAACCTCTATCCGCCCAAAAAGAAAATGGCACAGATTCTGATACGGAAGTCCCTCTTTCGGCGCTGCCGCAGGACAGCTCCACGGAGGGGGAATCCTCCCCCCTATCCGATGAGACGGCCTGGACTCTGGCTTCGATCATAGAAAAAGATCCGCCTTTTTCCCCTGCGGAATGGCTGATTGTCCATCTGCTGTTCGCGACACAGGATGGGGAAAAACCGGTCAGCCGGATCTCCCTCACCAATATTTACCGGGAGTATGGCCAGTTTACCTCCAAATGGCAGAAGGGGCTTTCCTCTTATCTTTTCTCCTTTCAGAGGCGGGGGTGGATCTCCCTGGAAAACACCTTCATCACCCTTCTTCCCAAAGGGTCTTTCGCTGCCCGCCAGCTGCTGGACTCCCTATCTACCCCCTCTTCGGAGCCGTCTAGAAGTATCCCCTCTTTCCCTGCATTTGCAAAAGGGTATAACTTGTCGGCCAATGTCAATTATGCGCTTGCGATCCTGTATTATCTGGAGAAGGTTTTGGGGGAAAGCAATCGCTCTGCTGCACGGCTGTGCGAAATTTGGGAAGCGTCTGGGCGTCCGGCTCCCCCAAAATATTCCGTTGTCTTCCAGCATATGCGGGACAAACGGGCCCCCTACGCTGGGATAGACAGCGATAGTAACTATTTTCTTCTCCCCCGGGGGGTATCCCATATAATCGAGCTTCGCAACGCTGCCCAATAAGGCTACAAAACAAACAGCCGGACGAAAAAATCGTCCGGCTTTCTCTTTGCCCTTACGCCGCGATTTGTTTACAAATCCTTGCTTTTTCAGGTGGGGATTTGTGATACAATGATCGCAGAGCGATCATTGGGGAAGAAATCCCTTTCGGGCGGAACGCCCTCCCGCCGCATAGCGGCATCGGGATTTTTCCGGCTTGCAGAGACTTTTGGGCACCGTGATCGCAGAGCGATCATTGGGGAAGAAATCCTCTCTCCATTGTTACAAGCACCGCTTGTAACATGCGCAAAATTGCTTTTTGCCGTACAGCGGCAATGCAATTTTGAGGGGCTGCCCTCCTGCCGCTCTACAGGGCTCGTTCCCAAGGGCCGGGGCAATCCTATACCGGCCTCCGGCTTTACCGCTCATTTTCGTAACATATAATAACGGAAACTCTGTGTTCCGGTGACAATCCACTGCAATCGCCAAGAAGAATCGATTTCCCATCGTTCGATCCTTCTTTGGAAGGAAGGTTACAATTTCTATGCTCTACAATACCCAAAACTTTTCCCCTTACCAGCGGGATCCTTACAATACCTCCAAGGAATTTACCTATATCCACGGCTATGGGTTTACCCCGCCGCCGCCGCGGGTCAGTGAACAGCATTTGATCCGCTCCTACGCCAATGCCATTGGCCTGGCGACGCTGCTTATGCTGTTTCTCAGCTCGATTCTGCCTCAAATATTGTTTAACATGCTTTCCATGTTCTTGCCCTCGGTGCGGATTCTGCGGTTCCAATATGTGGCCCCGCCTGCCATCTTCGAGCTGATCGATGGCTTGACCTATTCCCTGTCTATGTTGATCCCCTTTTTCATCTACATCGCATTTGTCAAGATCCCATTGCACAGCGCTGCTCCCATGCGCCGCCCCAACCTATCCATTGCCCTGCCCGGCATCGCTGTGGCCATGGGGGTCTCGGTGGTGGGGATTGTGGCTTCCAACCTTATTTCCATCCTCTTTTCCACCTTTGGGATCATCCCTGTCGCCCCTCAATCCAGTCCGGATACCACCGATGGGTTGGCCATGCTCCTATACGCCATCAATGGGATGATCCTCCCCGCCTTCATCGAGGAAATCGTCTTCCGGGGGGCGATTTTGCAGTCTCTCCGCCGCTTCGGCGACGGGTTTGCCCTCCTGACCTCCTCCATTTTATTTGCGGTGATCCACGGCAACTTTGTCCAGGCTCCCTATGCCTTTTTGATGGGGCTGGTCATCGGTTATTTTGTCCTGCGCACCGGCTCCCTGTGGACAGGTATCTTCATCCACCTGTTTAACAACGGAATTTCCATCCTATTCACCTTCTTGGACCCCTATCTCAGTGACCGGATGTACATCCTCATAATGTTCACCCTCTACGCCGCATACATTCTGGCGGCGGTGGTGGCCTCCCTCTATCTGGTGCGGCAGGACAGCGAGATGTTTCAGGTGCGGGAGGAAAAGTGCCCGCAGCTTAACCAGCACAAATACCTGTTTTTCTTTGGTTCCGCGGGGATGATTGCCTGTTTGTTGTTTATCGGGTTTTTATCCTCCCAGTATTTTGAGGTGCTGTGATGGAACGAGAAGAACGGTTTATGCGCCTCGCCCTCCAGGAGGCGGAACAGGCCATGGCTTTGGAGGAAGTGCCGGTGGGTGCTGTCATTGTCCGCGGGGATGAGGTGGTCTCTATGGGCCACAACCTGCGGGAGACCGGCAAAAATGCCCTTGCCCATGCGGAGATCATCGCCATCAACCGGGCATGCCAAGCTCTGGGGGGCTGGCGGCTGCATCAATGCGAGCTTTATGTCACTTTGGAGCCCTGCCCGATGTGTTCTGGGGCGATCATCAACTCTCGGATTCAGCGGGTAGTTTATGGCGCAGCAGACGACAAAGCCGGATGCATGGGCTCGGTCGCGGACTTCTGTGCATACCCCTTCAACCACAAACCCCAAGTGGTCCGCGGGGTGTTGGAAGAGGAATGCCAGGCCTTGCTTCAGCAGTTTTTCCAATACCTACGGGAAAAAAGAAAAGCTTCCCAGCGGTAGGCTGTTCACAATTTGTTCACCATTTAGCCAGGTAAAAAGGATATAATGATTGCGGAAACGAATTTGTTTCCGGTCAATCCCCCTCCTTTATTTTATTTCCAGTTTTCCTTATTTTGAGACGGGCCCGGTTGCTCGTCTATTTTTTTGCCCTTTTTCCCCTAGGAAATCATTGCGGCAAAAACATCAGGCTTTCCATGCAGGTGCTGAATTCTGGGGGGATTTGCTATCCTGCCACTTTTGCTGGCATTCTTCCCACATTTGTTTTTGTCAGATTTTATGGACTTCCATTCTCCGGGAAATGGCGGTTTCCCTGCAAAAATGTCCTCTTTCCACCGGATTCTGGGAATTTTTTCACAGCTTTGCACGGGTTGTCCGCAAAAAATTTCGGTCATGTTGTGGAAAACTCCGTTGAAACTGTTTAAAAGATCATATTCTACTCCAATTTTACAAAGGGTATACGCCTTTACACCGCCAATTGTGGAAAAATACTGGAGCATTTGTAATCAAACAAATTTAATATACGATTTGTAAAATCAGTTGCACTTTCTCACCCGAAACACCGCATCAAATACCCATTTTTTTCTGCTGTGAAAACCCTTGTTCTCCTCCAAGTTTTCCCCAGCATGCGGGAAAACTTGGCTGAAAATTCGGTGGAAAATGTGGAAAACCTTGTTTTGCCCCTCCCCTTTCTCCAACAAAAACCCCTTGGCTCCCTTTTATTTAGAGAGAGCCAAGGGGCCGCTGTGACAGTAAAATCGGCAGGTTTCAAGATCTCCTAAGGCGTGTTTATCCGATATAAATCTTTTTTGAAATACTATTTGCAAATTTTTTGATAATTAGAACTGATTGTATATTACAATCTCCTCCAGTGGTTTGCGCTGGGTGTGCTGGGCACTGGGCTTGCATCCCTTGGCAGGATACCCTACCGGGAAAACCGCTACCGGCTCCAAATTCTCCGGCACATGGTAGGCCTCCCGCAAGGCTGATGGGTCAAAGTAACCCACCCAGGTGCTCCCCAGACCCAGAGCCACCGCTTGAAGCATGATATGGGTCCCGACGATGGCGGCATCCACCTCGGCGGCGTCCTTGCCATCGTATTTCCTCTTCCAGGATGTGGCGTGATCCGCCAATACCACCAAGGCCAGCGGCGCGTCAAAATGATACCGGGTACAGTCTTTCAGCTTGGAAAGAGCCTCCTGCTCCTGAAGAACCAAGATACGGTAAGGTTGAAAATTTACTGCCGTGGGGGCCGCTTGGGCCGCTTGGAGCAGCAGATCTACCTTCTCCTGCTCCACAGGCTGAGGCGCGAAGCTGCGCACCGAATATCTTGTTTTGGCAAGCTCTAAAAAGTCCATAAAACATCCTCCTTGCAGCGTTGTACTCTTCTCTGCTGGGGAGGTGGAGCGGTTCCTCTTTACAGACCAGCTGTGCTGTTCCCGCGCTTCTCCCCTTTGCTACCAGAATACCAAAGGAGAACTGGCGGCGCAAGTAGGCCAAGAAAAGTTTCTCTCCTGCACAGGTGGCTGAGAATGGCAAAAAACGGACGGATCTATGGATCCGTCCGTTTTTCTCTTTTGATTACAGCTCCACCACCACCGGGGTTTTGGAGGGCAGGGAGGCCGGCAGGTCGATGATCCGCTGGTTGCGGCTCCCCCGGAAATGAAGGGTCAAATCCCGCTGTTCGTGGACATACCGCCCATCGATCAGGTATCGGCAAAGGCCCAGCAGCTCCCACAGCTCGGGTTCCGTTTCGCAGCGCTTCATCAGCTCCTCAAAGGTGTACCCACTGAAGATCACATTGTACTTGCCATCCTCCACCACGGCCCGGGCGATGGGGACCAGCTCTTTGGCCTGGAGGGTGGGCTCCCCGCCGGAGAAGGTGATCCCGGAGAGGAGTGGGTTCTTCCGGTATTCCTCCAGAATCTTCCCCTCCTCAATCAGGTACCCACCTGTAGGGTCATGGCTCTCCGGGTTGTGGCAGTGAGGGCAGTGGTGGGGGCACCCTTGGGTAAACACCACAAACCGCAGGCCTGGGCCATCCACAATGGATTCCCGGACAATTCCAGCGATCCGCAGCATTAAATGCGCTCCATGGGGGAGGTGACCGAATGCTTCACCCGATCCCGCTCTTCCGCCCGTTTGGCGTTGTTGAACCGATCCAAGGTGCCCACCAGGTAACCGGTGATCCGGCGGATCCGCTCAAAGCCGACGCCTTCACCAATCATGATTTCTTCTTCATTGTATTGTGTGGTTTGCATAACAGGTTCCTCCTTCAAAATGGATGAATATAGATACTATTTGTTGAATAAACAATAATTATTACACTTTGTTGGGGATTCGGTCGGCCTCCTCATGGGGGTCTCCATGGTAACCGATGGTGTCGGCATTGTAGTTTTTATAGGCGCCAATCCGTTTCAGGTGGGCCACACTTACCCCTTCCCCTTCCCGGCGGCCACAGCGGGGGCAAACATCGTCGATGATGCCAGTGTAACCGCAGACCGGGTCCCGGTCCACCGGATGGTTCACCGAGCCGTACCCCACTCCGGCTTCCTTCATACAACGGACAACCGCTTCGAAGGCTTCCAGGTTTTTGCTGGGGTCGCCGTCCAGTTCCACATAGGTGATGTGCCCGCCGTTGGTCAGGGCATGGTAAGGGGCTTCCAAGCGGATTTTATCAAAGGCGTTGATCTCATAGTACACCGGAATGTGGAAGGAGTTGGTGTAGTATTCCCGGTCGGTAACCCCGGGGATGATGCCATACCGCTTTTTGTCGATCCGCACGAACCGGCCGGAGAGGCCCTCGGCAGGGGTGGCGATCAACGAATAGTTGAAGCCGGTTTTCTGGGATTCCTCATCCATCCGTTTGCGCATGTAGCCGATGATCTCCAAGCCCAGCTTCTGGGACTCCGCCGACTCTCCGTGGTGGTAGCCGGTCAGCGCCTTGAGGCACTCAGCCAAGCCGATGAAGCCCATGGTCAAGGTGCCGTGTTTGAGCACTTCGCCCACCTCGTCGTCGGGGGAGAGTTTATCGGAGTCCAGCCAGACCCCCTGCCCCATGAGGAAGGGGTAGTTGCGCACCTTTTTAGAGGCTTGCAGGCGGAAACGGGCCATCAGCTGGTCGATGACCAGGTCGATCTCATGGTCCAGCATCTCAAAGAACAAATCCACATCGTGGTTGGCTTTGATGGCCAGACGAGGCAGGTTCACCGAGGTAAAGCTCAGGTTGCCCCGGCCAAAGGTGGTCTCCCGGCTGGGGTCGTGGACGTTAGCCATAACCCGGGTGCGGCAGCCCATATAGGCGACTTCGGTATTGGGGTCGCCGGGCTTGTAGTACTGGAGGTTGAAGGGTGCATCCAGGAAAGAGAAGTTGGGGAACAGCCGCTTGGCAGACACCCGGCAGGCCAGCTTAAACAGGTCATAGTTGGGTTCGCCTTCGTTGTAATTGATCCCCTCTTTCACCTTGAAGATGTGGATGGGGAAAATGGCGGTCTCGCCGTTGCCAAGGCCAGCCTCGGTGGCCAACAGGATGTTCTTAATGACCATCCGCCCCTCGGGGGAGGTGTCGGTCCCGTAGTTGATGGAGCTGAAGGGCACCTGGGCGCCAGCGCGGGAGTGCATGGTATTCAGGTTGTGGACCAGCGCCTCCATGGCTTGGAAGGTGGAGCGGTCGGTCTCCTGTGCCGCACTCTTGTGGGCGAACTGCTGGCAGTGTTCCGCCAAAGCTGGGTCCATCATCTCGCCCAAGCGTTTGGCTTCCTCTTCCCGATAGCCATTGTCATCAGCCAGGATGGGGTACAAGCCGGTTTCCTCCTGGATGGCGTTCATCATCCCTTTGATGGTCTCCTCGGCGTTTTCCATGCCGCACAGCAATTCACAGGCTTTTGCCAGGTTTTTACGGTACAGCTTACGGAAGGTCTTTACCACCCCGTGGGCCATCCCATAGTCGAAGTTAGGGATGCTCTGGCCGCCATGCTGGTCGTTCTGGTTGGACTGGATGGCAATGCACCCCAGGGCGGCATAGCTTTGGATGTCATTGGGCTCCCGCAGGAAACCGTGGCCGGTGGAAAAACCGCCGCGGAACAGCTTTTCAATGTCAATCTGGCAACAGGTGGTGGTCAAAGTGTAGAAGTCCATGTCGTGGATGTGGATATCCCCATCTATGTGGGCTTTGGAATACGCAGGGTCGAGGATGTACATCTCACAGAACTGCTTGGCGCCCTCGGACCCATACTTCAGCATGGTTCCCATGGGGGTGTCCCCGTCGATGTTGGCATTCTCCCGTTTGACGTCGTTGTCCTCCGCGTCCTGGAAGGTCAGATCTTCATAGATCTTCATCAACTTCGTGTTCATCTCCCGCACCCGGGTGCGCTGGGCGCGGTACAGGATGTACTCCTTGGCGGTGCGGCTGTGGCCATTTTCGATCAGGGTGTGTTCTACGGCGTCTTGAACCTGTTCCACGGTGGGCTCTACCTCACCGTACTGCTGTTCCAGGTAGAGGACAACCTGATGGGCCAAGTCCTGGGCCATCTCGTAGTTGTCGCCCCCCAGCACTTTCGCCGCCTTGAAGATGGCATCTGCAATCTTCTTTTTGTCGAAGGGAACGGTTCTCCCATCGCGCTTCACAATCTGCCTGATCATATCTCTTCCTCCGATTTCCTATTTGTATAAAAGGCCATATATCATTGATATTGTATAGTCGACAAAATATGAGCACAATATCTTGTATGCCCCTGTGACACAAATACTATGATATAGCATCTGGCGGGTAAAGTCAATCGTCAATGGTACTAGTTCAAGGGCCATTATTTTTCCGTTTTTTTATCGGATAGAAAGAGACGGCGCCTAACTGTTTAAAATATACAAAATAACTCCATTTTCGACCTGCAAAAGAGGCGCCTTAGGCTGTCTCCAGCTTTTTCGGCGCCTTTTTCTCAGCAGATTACAGAAGGTGGATGCCGTTTTCATCACAGCGGCGGATCATATTCTCCGGCCAGACAGCCGCCTGAACCTCGCCGATGTGCGCTTTTTCCAAGAGATACATGCACAGGCGGGATTGGCCGATGCCTCCGCCCATGGTCAGGGGCAGTTCCCCCGCTAAAAGCTGTTTGTGGAAGGGAAGTTCCCGGCGGGATTCACATCCTGCCAGCCGCAGCTGTTCCTCCATAGCCTTTTCGTCCACCCGGATGCCCATGCTGGACAACTCGAAGGCGTGGCCCAGGATGGGGTACCACACCAGCAGGTCGCCGTTGAGTTTCCAGTCGTCGTAGTCCGGGGCACGGCCGTCGTGGGGCTTGCCGCCTTTGAGCTTGCCACCGATCTGCATCAGGAACACGGTACCGCATTCCTTACAGATGGCGTCCTCCCGCTGTTTGGGGGTGAAGCCGGGGTACCGGTCCTCCAGCTCCTGGGAGGTGATAAAGGTGACGTCCTCTGCCACCTTGGGGGTGTAGGCCGGGTAGGCGGCGATCAGTTTCTCCTCGGTGAGGCGCAGGGCGGCCACAATCTTGCGGACCGTCTCCTTCAGGAACTCCACGTTGCGCTCCTCCCGGTTGATGACCCGCTCCCAATCCCACTGGTCCACATAGATGGAGTGGATGTTGTCCAGCTCCTCATCCCGGCGGATGGCGTTCATATCGCAGTACAGGCCGCTGTCCAGGGGGAAGTGGTAGCGCTTCAAGGCTTGGCGTTTCCATTTAGCCAGGGAGTGGACGATCTGCACATCCTCCCCCATGTCTTTGACATCAAACTGAACCGGGCGCTCCACCCCGTTCAGGTCGTCGTTGAGGCCGCTGCCCGGCAGTACAAACAAGGGGGCCGACACACGGGTCAAATTGAGCTGATTGGCAAGCTCCCTCTCAAAAGTATCCTTCAGCAGTTTGATGGCGATTTCGGTTTCCATAATGTCCAGCTTGGGCTGGTACCCTTCTGGAAGTTGCAATCTCTCCAGTGACATCGGCAATACCCTCCTTACAGTGTTGGTTTGTGTTTGTAAAAACAATGCTCTAATAGTATCACGATTCTTGCAGATACGCAACCCCCTACAGGACATTTTTTCCTCTTTTTCGGTGTATTTCATCATTTGCCACAGATTTTTTGCAAGATTTTTTTCTATTCCTGCAAAAACTTATCGGAGATTTCCTGTTTTCCCCCTGGGGAAACAGGCCTTTCATCCCAAAACTTCCTTGACCGAAAGGCTAACAGTTGTTACAATGGGTGCAAAGAGTTCCCACCTATAAAATTGGATGAAAAAGGAGGCATTGCCATGCTGGATTCCTGCCGCTGGATCGCGCTGGGGTACAACGTCCCCATCGAACCTTCCCGAAACCGGGTATATGTTTGGCGCAAGCTCAAAGAGTTTGGCGCGGAGTATTTCCGTCCTGGCGTGGCCATCCTCCCCAACACCAAGGACAGCCGTTCCCAATTCCAGGCACTGGCGGCCAAAATCCGGGAGATGGGAGGCGATTCCACCTTGGTGGAGCTGCGCTTTGTGGAGCAGAAGGACGAATCCGCCATGATCGACCGGTTCCGCCGGCAGTCGGAGGCGGAATATCAGGAGCTGCTGGAGGACTGCCGCAACGTCTTGGCCGCCCTGAAAAAGCAGGTTACCCTCTCCTCCATGGAACGGTATGCAGATGAGGTCAAAAAGATGATGCGCCAATACCGCAAGGTCAAGTCCCGGGACTATTTCGCCGCCGAGCTTTCCAAGGACATCGAGTATGGTTTTTCCCAAATCATCGAGGCGTTCCGGGGCACTGCCACCGATTTCTCCACCCAGCTGCGCCGCGCCCTGGAAAAGAAATAATCCTGAAAGGAGTCTTCCCCCTATGAAACTGACCGCTCTCATCGAAAACGAATCCCCACGGGAGGATCTTTTTGCCGAACACGGCCTCTCCCTCCTCATCGAAGCGGATGGGCGGCGCTACCTCATGGATACTGGCGCCAGCGACGCTTTCCTCCCCAACGCCCGGACCCTGGGGTTTGACCTTCGGGGGCTGGATGGGGTAATCCTTTCCCACAACCACAACGACCACACCGGCGGCATCCGCCAGATGGCGGAACACGACCCCCAAGTGCGGTTTTTCTTCAAGAACGCCGCCCACAACCGCCCTTATCAGGTGAGCGAAGAGCCTCGCATCTATCCTGGGGAGCAGGTGGGCCTCCGGGAGCGGTACATCGGTGAGCCGGAGGGCTTTTTTTCCCGCATGGGGGACCGGATCACCTGGGTGGAGGAATCCTTCCAGCTCTCCAACCGGCTGTACCTCTGCTCCGCTGCCGGAATTGACCCCCATTTTTCCTGTAAAGACAGCACCCTCTGCACTTTGGCGGATGGGGTGATGGTCCCCGACGACTTTTCCCACGAGATGTTCCTGGTGGAGGCGGGGGACAAAGGCCTCGCCATCGTCAGCAGCTGCAGCCACAACGGCATTGTGAACATCGCCCGGTCGGCCATGGCCCAGTTCCCCGGAAAGCCCATCCGGTACATTGTGGGGGGGTTCCACCTGGGAGGGTCCTCCCGGCTGGTCTGTCCGCCGGAATTTGTGGAAGAAACCGCCAGCCAGCTGCTGGCCCTGGGCTGTGAGGCCATCTACACCTGCCACTGCACCGGCCGCCTCGCCTACAGCACCTTAAAAGAGCGGATGGGGGAGGTTCTCCACTACCTGCAAACCGGCGATACCCTGGCGCTGGAATAAAAACGGAGGAGTTCTATGCGAAAACAGCTTCTATCCTTGGCTTTCTTTGTCTGCCTGCTCTTTTCCTCCTGCGCCGCCCGCGCACCCTTGGGAGACACCCAGCCCTCTGAAGTATCATCTTCTTGCTCTGAGCAGTCATCACAGCATTCCGAAACTGCCTCGCTTGCAGAAGCTGAAGCCGTCTTGATGGAATTCTATAAGCCAATGCTTATATGTTTTCCAAGCCAGATCAATACCGAAAATCCTCTTACCCCAGATGATGCCTATGGGTGTTTCCAAAGCTATGCACTTGCAGAGCGTATGAAAGGAAATAAATTTTATGATCGTTGGGAGAGCTGGCTCGTAGAAGGAGAGCAGCTGCTTGGTTATGATCAATACTATTTTGCCAATATTGTAGAGGACTTTGCCAAGGCCTATCTTTCCATCTCTGCTGAAGATATGCGTGAAATCTCATTTTACAACGCCAACCTAAATGCATATGAGGTTTCCATGTGGGGTGGTTCAAAAGATACTTCTACCTTAAAAATTACTGACCGCATCTGTAAAGATGATCGTTATACCTTTAACGGTATCTACGATTCCGGCTATGGACAAACAGGGGAGTTCACTATCACCCTGAAAAAAACAGAGACCGGATTTTGTCTGGAAGCCTTTGAAAGCAGTTTTTTTGAATGAAGAAAGAACGGGACTTTTGCCCCGTTCTTTCTTCATTCTTCTGTACAGATAGAAGCTGACTTATACTGTGTGGCATTGATTGCCCCCCCAGATCTCCAGGAGGATTTCCCCATGGGATTTGCCCTCATACCGCAGAAGCTGCTCTATCTCCTGCCTTGTATAGCCATGGCTTTCCACGTAGCGCAGCCAGTTTTCCCAGCCCAGGATAGAAGGAACCTCCCCTGGCGGGATGCGCCTCCAGTCCTCCATGTTGTCAAATAGGCTGTAGAGAAGATACCCTTCCCCCGCTTCCCGGTCAATGAGGGAATCCACCCAGGCTTGGTCTTGGGGAGGCAGTCCGTCGTACCATTCATCAAACCCAATGCCATCTTGAAAGCCGCAGAACAGTTCCAGCAGCTCTTCATCGGAAAAGGAGAGGACCTGTTCCGGAGGATGGTAGCCCCGGTTGCTCAAGCTGTGGAAATCTTCCTTGGTGATCCTCCACCTGCGGATGGTCTCGATCTCCGCCTGGGTGTACCGGTAGGATTCCGGGGGCGAGAAATCCCGGCTCTGGTCCACGATATTCAGTAGGCCCATGGGGATGGGGACAAATTCCCCCTCCCTCCCAGAGTAGGAGGACAGGTGTGCCTCTTGAATAACCGTGCCGTCAGCGCTGAAAAGGAGCTTACCCGAGGGCTGAAGGCGGTTCCAATCCTCCCAGTCCCCCACCGTCCAGCCGGTGGTGTTCAGTCCTCTCTCTGCCCATATTGCCTGTTCTTCCGGCGAAAGGGGCTTCTCCCGCCGTGCTTTCCACTGCTCCCCATAGGTCCCCGACCAGTGGTGGACTTCCCCCATCTCCGGGTCATACCAGCATTCCTCCACCAGCACGTCCCGGTATCGCTCATAATAAGGATCGGGGAACGGCTCTCCCACCCGGATGCTGTAATCCTCCCGCCGGTACCGGGGAAACAGCTCCTGAACCCGAGCCATATCCACCTGGTATTGATCCCCCTCCCAGTGGTAAAAGAGGGAGGCATCCGCCACCGTCAGCTCCCCCAACGGCGAGAGAGCAAGGGGGGCTTCCCCCTGTCCCCCCAACACAACAAACAGAAAAGCAAAGGCCCAGGCAATCCATTTCATTTCTTCCCCTCCATCCTTCCAAAGACGCAGAGCCACACCGCCGGCGGCTGCGCTGAGGTGTAGGAGACCCGGTGTTTCCGGTGGGCGGGGAGAAACAGGGTATCCCCAGGCAGAAGGCGGTCCTCCTTTCCATCAGGGTAGGCTACACGCCCCTCCCCCCTTAGGAGCACCAGCCATTCGTCTTCCTCTTGATCGTACCAGAAGCTGGGCGGGGACACCTGCCCGGTGGACACGATCCGCTCCACCCGAAGGGATTCCCCTTGGGCCAATATTTCCTCCTGTTCCTCCGAAAGAGGGCCGGCCGGACATTGATATACATTCATAGGGATGCCTCCTCTTTGGTCCGCCTGGCAGGCCCCCGCAGTCCGGCGGATTTTCTTCGCCGTGTAGCGGGAATGGCCATGCTACAGGTCCAGCAGCAGGCAGATAGGGCAATGGTCGCTGCCGCTGACCTCCGGGTAGATAAAGCTGTCCTCTAAGCGGGATTCCAATTCCCGGGAAGCCAGGAAATAGTCAATCCGCCACCCGGTGTTATTGGCCCGGGAATTGTATTTATAGGACCACCAGGTGTAAGCCCCGGTCATCTCCGGGTAGAAATAGCGGAAGCTGTCCACAAAGCCGGATGCCAGAAGTTCTTCCATCTTGGCCCGCTCCTGGTCAGAGAACCCGGCATTTCCCCGGTTGGATTTTGGGTTTTTCAGGTCGATCTCCCACCGGGCCACATTCATATCCCCACATACCACTACCGGCTTTTTCTCTTTGAGCCCTGCAAGATACCCCCGAAAGGCGTCCTCCCAGGCCATGCGGTAATCAATCCGCACCAAATCCCGCTGGGAATTGGGGGTGTAGACATTGACCAGGTAAAATTTTTCAAATTCCAGAGTGATCACCCGGCCTTCGCTGTCGTGCTCCGGGATACCTATGCCGTATGCCGCCGATACCACCGGCAGCCTAGTAAACACCGCCGTGCCGGAATAGCCCTTCTTTTCGGCGCTGTTCCAGTACTGGGTATAGCCGGGCAGTTCCAGATCCGCCTGACCCTCCTGCATCTTAGTCTCCTGCAAGCAGAAGGCATCGGCGTCCGCCCTGTCAAAAAATTCAAGAAAGCCCTTGCCCAGACAGGCGCGCAGGCCATTCACGTTCCAAGAAACCAACTTCATCCCAAATACCTCCATATCCCCTGCTGGCGCTCATTTCTCCCTCTATTATGGGGGATAGGAACAGCCCTGTCAACCGAGCCTTCCCCAAAACAACAAAAAACAGGCAGGGCTTTATGCCCTGCCTGCAGTTGTTTGTTGAGATTACTTCGCGGAGCCGTAGCCCTTGATCAGTTCCACATAGAACTCCACGTTGTCGGCCAGGATGTCGGTGTCAATCCGCTCGTTGACCTGGTGGGCGCCGCCCCATTTGCTGTTGTAGCGCAGGCCGGTGAAACGGTACACGCTGTGGGTGGGGCAGATATCGCAGTAGTATCTGGCGTCGGTGCCGCCCAGCAGCATAGAGGGCATCATGGTGATGCCGGGGTATTTCTTCTCCACGATGGACTGGATCAGGCGGTAGCCAACCGTATCGGTGGAGGAGACGGTGGGCATGTTGTGGCCTTTGAGCAGCTTGACCTCGACCCCTTCGGGGACGATGCTCTCATAGAATGCCTGTAGGCTCTCGATGGTGTCGCCAGCCAGCAGACGGTTGTTGATCACCAGCCAGGAGCGCTCTGGCAGGATGTTGGCTTGGTCACTGCCCTTCGCCATGGTGACAGCAGTGGTGGTGCGGGTCATGGCGTTGAGGGAACGGTCCTTGGCCACGATGGGCTTCAAGGTTTCCCAGTTGGCCTCAGGGTCTTTGAATAGTTCAGCCAGCTCGCCGGTCAGGAAGGGAGCTCTTGCCTTCATCTGCTCAATAGCAGGGGCCTCCAGACGCTGGGGAAGAACGTTCTCCTCCAGGATGCAGGCAGTCTTGCCGATGATGCCCAAAGAGCTGTGCTCGCCGGGCTGAGAAGAATGGCCGCCGGGGTCTTTCATCGAGAACTCAAAGTCGGCGTAGCCTTTCTCAGAGGGGAAAATCTGGGCAACCAGCTTGTCGCCCTCCTGCATAATGCCACCGCACTCGTCGATCTCAAGGCCCAGCTGGATGCCGCGGCTCTTGAGCAGTTCGGACAGGATGGCGCCGGCAGCACCAGGGCCGCCCATGATCTCTTCGTTGTAGCCGAATCCCAGGTAAATGTCATAATCCGGCACAAAACCGTCGGCGATCAGCGCTTCCAGAGCATCCATATACGCCTGGATGTTGCACTTGGAGTCGGTAGAACCACGGCCCCACAGGCAACCTTCTGCGATAACCCCTTCATAGGGAGGGTATTTCCACATGGAGTGGTCGCCCTCGGGGACGACGTCCTGATGGGCGGTCAGCATCAAAGGCAGCTTATCAGATTTGCCGGTGCCTTTCCAGTGATACAGCAGACCCACTTTGCCGAAGACCTCTTTGGTCATGGTTTTATGTACCAGAGGGTAGGTCTCCTCCAGGTATTTATGGAACGCTAAAAACGCCTCAGTGTCGATCTTTTCCGGGTCAACACTGGAAACGGTGGGATACTTGATCATGCCTTGCAAGTGTTTGACGTACAGATCGTTATCCAATTTCATGATAGCTCTCTCCTTTATTGGTGAAAATAAATATAAATGGCGGCTGCGCCTAAAAAACACAACCGCCCTTTGTACCGTATTTGCGCAATATACCGGTCAGCGGAATAGAAAAGAAAAATAGCTAAATCGTTGTATTGAATTGAAAAAAATACTATTGTTTCTGACCATGTTTTTATTCTATCACACTTTGCAGGGCAGTGCAACCTTTTTGCCTGCACCCCAATAATTCTTGTGACAGAACGAAAAAAGGCAGAATGGATTTTGGCCATTCTGCCTTTTTGTTAGCTGGGGAGTTCGGTTTTGCGCTGTTTGAGAGGGGTGCGGCTCCCATCCGGCCGGACCACTACCGTGGCGTCCAGCTGGGCCTTTAGATTGCTGCGAAACGCGGCAATATACTCCTCCCGCAGGGCTTTCTGTTCCGCCTTTTCCTCGGGGGTCAATTCCCGTTCCCGGCTCTGGCGGGCCAGTTCGTTGATACGCTGGATCTTTTTGTCTTCCATGGAATATCTCCTTTTTCCTCGGGCCGAGCCCTTTGGTATCCAGTATACCAGAAATTCCCCTAAAAATACAGCCTGGATGCCCGATCTTCTCCGTCCCGCTCTGTGGAGGAATACCGCCGGCCCATCAGACGGTCGTAGGAGAGGATGACCAGCTTGTCCCGCATCTCCTGGGCGGTGGCCGCGTCCCCTTTGGTCACCTCCAACCGGGCGGAAAGCACCGGCAGGCTTTCCCGGCAGTCGGTCAGGAAATTCATGTAAGCGGTCTGGGGAAGGTCTAGGTACCGGGTGAAGACGGTCATCAGGTAGAAGGCGGAGATCCGCTCCCCGTCGGCGTCGCATTTTTGGCTGGGGAGGGTGTCAGCAAAATTGGTGTACATGGCGAACTCGGTGGTGAGATTGTCCAGGTTGCTGTAGACGTCTTCCCCTTCCTTGGTAGCTAGGCGTTTGCATCCGTCCAGAAGGGGCTGATGGTCTCCAAAAAAGAGAAGGGCAGTGGGTTTTTCCCGCTGATCAATATAATCCAGCAGCTCCCCTAAGGCCTTGTCGGTGTCGGCGATGCCGTTGGCGTAGGCATTGATATTCTCCAGCTCCTCGTCGGACAGCTGGTCACTGGTGACGATCTTCCGGTCGCTGTCGGAAAGCATCACATAAGGGGAATGGTTCTGCACCGAAGTGGTGTAGATAAATTCCGGTGTGGTGGTGTTCTCCTCCAGCAGCTCCCGCACCTGGCGGAACAGGTTGTAATCGCTCATGTGGATGTCCCGGGGATAAGGTTCGGGAGTGATGGTCAAATCCCCCTCAAACATCAGCCGGTCAAAACCCATAGCAGTAAAGGCTTTCTCCCGGTTGTAAAAATAGCTTTTATATGGGTGGACAAAATTGGTGTGGTACCCCAAACTGGAGAAATAATCCTGGAAAGTCCACAGGTTTTTGCCATCCCCTACGTAGTTGTAAGGGGCCTTGGTGTTGTTCTGGGCCCTATTGCTGGTGCCGCTGAGCACTTCAAACTCGGTCGCCGAGGTACCGCCGCCGTAAGCGGGAACCACAATGCTGCCGCCGGTGCCCTTCTGCTGCATCCGTTTCAGGTTTTTGTAGATATCCTCATTAAGGGTGAGACCGGGCACCCGGTTCAGGTCAAAATAGGATTCGCTCATCACCACGATGACGTCGGGCAGTTCCCGGCTGGCAGGTACCGACCCGGTGGGCTCATAGCCGTCCAGAATGGCCTTCACCGTGTTGTAATTGTAATCCAGGTCGCTTTGGGGCGGGGTGGTATCGTAATACAGGGACCCGATCAGGCAGTCCACCACCCCAAGGGGGGAGGAATTCTCCTGGTGGGTAGCCGCTTCGCCGTAACCGCTGATCTGGGGCTGAAAGACGGCGTACGCCAACTGGGGCACCAGAAAAGGGAGGCAGAAAACAGTAGCCATGGCAGCACAGACTGCCCGGCGGGTGCCTTCGCCGATGGGCAGGTGGACTTTTTCCTTCCACAGGAGGGCCACATAGCCGGTCAGCGCGGCAAATGTCAGCCAGAACACCGGCTGAATGGCCATCCCCGCCCCTTGTCCGCCCCGGGGGCTCCACAGGTCGGCGATGTTAAAGACCATCTTCAGATCGTCCATGGAGATGCGGACCCCCAAGCTGTTTTTCTTAAAGCAGTCCGCCAGGGAAACCACGTAGAACACTCCCCCCACCGCCGAAGCAGTGATCCAGGGCTTGGGGAAGAGGGTGGTCACAAGGGCGTAAAGAATGGTCAGCAATCCAGTGGACAATGCGAACTGAACCAGGACACGGGGGCTGAAGCTCCAGTCCACCTGGCCACTGGAAAAAATGACGTTACAATACAGAGCAATATTTAACAAGAGTGGAAAACCAAAAAATAAGAGGGCATTTTTTTCGTGGACATTTTGTTTCTGCGGCAGTGAAAGTTTCATTGGAGCGCCTCCTTTCTCCCGGCGCCATGGATAGGCAGATGGGATTTTCTCTATTACCAGTAAACCACAGATTTGTGAACATTCAAATGTGGTTTTTCTTTCTGTTTTCTTACAAAAGGTGGGCAATTGACCGGCGGTTTATTCCATCGTATAATAAGGAAACAGCCTTTCCGGGATTTTTTGACCATCCGGCCTGTAAAACCATAGCCTTCCCTCGGGGAAGCGCATAACGCAGAACCGCTGTTGGCCAGCACATGCTTCTGCACAGCCAGGCCCTTTCACAAAATAGGAACGAACCCCAGCACCCCCTGAAGAGTCGCCTAGAACTTAAGGGTCGGGGAACCCGCTTGAGGATTTCTGCGGGAAATAGCACCGGTTCCCCTTGAATTGTATGCTCCAAACCACCGGTTGTCAAATGGGTTTCACCCCAACTCCACGGGAAAACCGGTGGATTCGGCTGGTTTTTCCCCTTGGGGGAATCCTGCTCTCCCGGGGGCTGTTTTTTCCACCCGCAGCGGCTCTCTTGTTATTTTAGGCATTTTATTCCAATGGCTTTTCCCCGGTGCAGCTGTGGGGGCAATTCCCCGGTTCCAGCCGCGCCGGAATTTTCCACAAAAGGAGGGGATTCGGTGGAAACCATCGGTCTTTATGTCCATGTGCCCTACTGCGTGTCTAAGTGCCCATACTGCGACTTTTACTCCTTGCCGGCGGGGGAAGAGGGGATGGACCGGTATGCCCAGGCGGTGATCCGCGCCCTGAAGGACAACCCCTTCGGCCCCCGGAACGCCGACACCCTCTACTTTGGCGGCGGTACCCCCATTTTATTGGGGGCCCGGCGGCTGGGGGCCATCCTGGAGGCGGCCTCATCCCAATACGGCCTCAGCTCCGGGAGCGAGATCACCCTGGAAGCCAACCCCTACTCCACCCTGCAGGGCACCCTGCGGGAGCTGAAGGCAGCGGGGTTCAACCGGGTTTCCTTCGGCCTCCAATCGGCCATCCCCTCCCAGCTGAAAATCCTGGGCCGCCGCCACACGGCGGAAGATGCCAGGACCGCGGTGGAGGACGCCTTCCGCGCCGGGTTCCAAAATGTCTCCCTGGATTTGATGCTGGGTATTCCACAGCAGACGGCGGAAGATGTGGAAACTTCCATCCAGTTCTGCGCCGATACCGGGGTACAGCACATCTCGGCCTACCTTTTGAAGATCGAGCCGGGCACCCCCTTCGCCGCCCGCTACCGGGAGGAAGACTTTGACCCCGATCTTCAGGCGGACATCTACCTGCGGGCGGTGGACCGGTTGGAGTCCCTGGGCTACCGGCAGTATGAGATCTCCAACTTCGCCCGCCCCGGGTTCGAAAGCCGCCACAACCTGAAGTATTGGCTCCTAGAGCCTTATTTGGGCGTCGGGCCTTCGGCCCATTCCTGCCTGGACGGCCGGCGGTTCTATTTCCCCCGGGATGTGGAATCCTTTTCGGCTGCTCCATCCCCCTTTTCCCTGGCGGTAGACGACGGGCCCGGCGGCTCCTTGGAGGAGTACCTGATGCTCCGGCTGCGGCTCACCCAAGGGGTTTCCCTCCGGGAGGCACAAATCCGCTACCCCCAGTTTGACCCCGCCGGGTTTATCCGCCGGGCAAGGCCGCTGGAGGCCGGGGGCTTCCTGTGGGCCACCGAAGAGGGCTTTGCCTTGACCCCCCAAGGGTTTCTCGTCTCCAACGAAGTCATCGCCCGGCTGATTCTATCCGAATCCACCAACTGCAATTAAAAAGGAGGCGTTTTCTATGGTTTCCATCACACCCTGGATGGAGGAGTTCACTGCAGCTGTCCGCGCCGCATTTGGCGAGCGGGTCTACTGTATCGGATTGCAGGGGAGCTACGGCCGGGGCGAGGCTGGCCCGGACAGCGACATCGACGTGGTGGTCATCCTGGACCAGCTCACCCCCCGGGACATCAAGGTCTACCAGGCCCTTTTAGCTGCCCTCCCCCACCGGGCAGAGGTCTGCGGGTTTCTCTCCGGCAAAGGGGAGCTGCTGGGCTGGGAACCCTCCGACCTCTTCCAGTTCTACCACGACACCACCCCGGTCTGGGGGAGCCTAGATGAACTTCTCCCCCGCATCGGCCCCGAAGATGTGGACCGGGCTGTGTGCATCGGCGCCTGCAACATCTACCACATGTGCGTCCACAACATGCTCCATGAACAGGATCCTTCCATCCTGAAGGGGCTGTACAAATCAGCGGCCTTTGTCCTCCAGGCCAAGCACTTTGGGGTGACCGGCCAATACCTGCGCCGGCAGGGGGACCTTCTCCCCCTCCTTTCGCCGGAGGACCGGGGCATCCTGGAAATCTCCCTCGCCCTCAAAAAGAGGGCTTTGGCCGAAGGGGAGCTGGAACCGCTGTCGGAGAGGCTGTTCCTTTGGGCAGGGGATTTGATCCGAAAAGGGGCATGATCTATCCATGAAAAAACCGGGCTGGGGATGAAATCCCAGCCCGGTTTTTGCCATGAAAGGCGTTATTCTTCTATAAAGGTAAACCGCTGGATGGCTTTGCCGTCCCGCTCCACCAGTTCGTTCCACATGGAGGCGGGGCGAACCCATATGCCGCCCTCCCCGTACAGAGCTTGGTAGACTACATAGGGTTCCAGGGTCTCACTGTGGGTAGCGGTGTACAGCACCCGGTATTCCTTGCCTTTAAAGTGCCGGTACCGGCCGGGGCGGATGGTCTCTTCCAACGGGGGTTCCTCCTTTTCCTATCCGGTTATTTCAGCGGCCCAAAATTGTCAAGGGGCCAAAGGGTAAAGTGGGCCTGGCCGTAGACCTTCTCTGCCGGGATATAGGGGTCTTCCCAGAACCGGGCATCCAACGAGCCGCTCCGGTTGTCCCCCAGGAAGAAATAGCTCCCCTCAGGCACTTCAAAGTGGCCGCTGACCCCTGAGTGATAGACCACATACTCTTCGTTGAGCAGCTCGCCGTCGATGTAGACCTGGCCGTCGTCGTCGATGTCCACCGTCTCCCCCGGCAGGCCGATGCAGCGCTTAATCAGCATCTTGTCCAGCTCGTCAGAGTAAAAGGCGATGATGTCCCCCCGCTCCACCCGTTTTTCTGGGTTGTGGATGCGGGTTGCCACCAGCCAGCTTTTTTCGTCGATGGTGGGGATCATCGAGCCGGTGGGCACCCGGATGAGGAACGCCACATTTTTGACAAAGAACAGGACAACGATGATCTCCAGCACCACCGGGATGACCCATTCCTTCATAATTTTTCGGAACTTTTGCTGATTGTCCATACTGCGCCTCCAAGGCCGTCAAAATTCTCCCCTATACGGGCACCGGGGGAAGGGCTTTGGCCAATCCCCCGGGATGAACGAGGGCAAACCGGGGCTTAGTCCAGCTTGAGGACCGCCATAAACGCCTCCTGGGGCACTTCCACCGAGCCCAGCTGGCGCATCCGTTTTTTGCCTTCCTTTTGTTTTTCCAACAGTTTCTTTTTCCGGGTGATGTCGCCGCCATAGCATTTGGCAAGGACATCCTTGCGCATGGCCTTGACCGTCTCCCGGGCGATGACCTTGCCGCCGATGGACGCCTGGATGGGCACCTCAAACAGCTGGCGTGGGATGTGTTCCTTGAGCTTTTCCGCCATTTTGCGGGCCCGGCTGTAAGCTTTGTCCGCGTGGACGATGAAGGAGAGGGCGTCCACCACCTCCCCGTTGAGGAGGATGTCCAGCTTGACCAGCTTGGAGGGCTGGTAGCCCGCCAATTCGTAGTCGAAGGAGGCGTAACCCTTGGTCCGGGATTTGAGTGCGTCGAAGAAATCGTAGACAATCTCATTGAGGGGCAGCTCATAGTGGAGCTCTACCCGGTCGGTGTCCAGGTATTTGGTGTCGAAGTAGACGCCCCGCCGCTCCTGGCACAATTCCATAATGTTGCCGATATACTGGCTGGGGGTAAAGATGCTGGCCTTGACCATCGGCTCCTCCGCCGAGGCGATGAGGGCTGGGTCGGGGTAGTTGGTGGGGTTGTCGATCTCCACCGTCTCCCCGTTGGTCAGATGGATCTTATACACCACGCTTGGGGCGGTGGTGATCAAGTCCAAGTTGTATTCCCGCTCCAGCCGTTCCTGGATGATCTCCATGTGAAGCAAGCCCAAAAAGCCGCAGCGGAAACCAAAGCCCAGGGCAACCGAAGTCTCCGGTTCATAGCTGAGGGAGGCATCGTTGAGCTGCAATTTTTCCAGGGCGTCCTTTAAATCGGGGTATTTGGCGCCATCCACCGGGTAGATGCCGGAAAACACCATGGGGTTGACCTTGCGGTAACCCGGCAGGGCCTCTAGGGCAGGGTTGTCCGCATCGGTGACAGTGTCGCCCACGGCGGTATCCTGCACCGTTTTGATGCTGGCGGCGATATAGCCTACCTGGCCGGCGTAAACCTCCTTGGCGGGGCGCAGGCTGGTTGGGGTCAGGTACCCGGTCTCCACCACGGTGAACTCTGCGCCGGTGGACATCATGCGGATGCGCATGCCGGGGCGGATGACCCCATCCATCACCCGGACATAGACGATGACCCCTTTGTAACTGTCATAATACGAGTCGAAGATGAGGGCTTTGAGGGGGGCGTCCTCCTCCCCTTTGGGGGCGGGGATGTCGGCGACCACCCGCTCCAGCACCTCTTCGATGTTGATGCCATTTTTAGCGGAGATCCGGGGCGCATCCAAGGCGGGGATGCCGATGACATCCTCAATTTCCTGGGCCACCCGCTCCGGGTCGGCAGAGGGCAGGTCGATTTTGTTGATGACCGGGACGATCTCCAAATCATGCTCCACGGCCAGGTAGGTGTTGGCCAGCGTCTGGGCCTCAATTCCCTGGGAGGCGTCCACCACCAGGACCGCCCCCTCGCAGGCGGCCAGCGACCGGGAGACCTCATAGTTGAAGTCCACATGGCCGGGGGTGTCGATCAGGTTCAGGTCATACTCCTTGCCATCCTTAGCGGTGTAGAGCATCTTGACCGCACGGGCCTTGATGGTGATGCCCCGCTCCCGCTCGATGTCCATATTGTCCAGGAGCTGTTCCTCCATGTCCCGCTGGGCCACGGTGGAGGTGCACTCCAAAAGCCGGTCGGCCAAAGTGCTTTTGCCGTGGTCGATGTGGGCAATGATACAAAAGTTACGGATATTTTCACGTCTGTTGGACATTGTTGTTACTCCACTTTCTATTCTGCTTGAATGTTATGTAGATCCGGGGAACCCCTTCCGGTATCCCCATCATCTGCCTGCGGCCAGGATGTTTCCCCGACGCCTGCAATGCAATCATTGTAGCACATATTCCCGCCCCAGCGCAATTGCCGCTTTGTAAATTCTCCCTGCATTTCCCCTACTTTTACGGGATTCGGGGCTTCGCCAAAGCCAGCACCCCCACGATGAACCGCACCGACCGGGGGATAAAGACGGTGGGGTATTGCTCCACCAGATGGCGCAGCTGTTCCAGGGGGGCGATGCGGAAGGAGAACTCCTTGCCGGAAAGGGAGAGCCGCAGCGTCTCCCCTTCCCGGGCCAATTCCACCCAACCGTCGGCGGGGAGGGCCTGACTGGCTTGGTATCCCACGGCGGTCATCCCCGCTATCCCACCCACAAAAAGGAGGGTCAGAAAAAAGGCGGCGGCAAAGCCCCGCAGTTTTTGTCTCATTGGTCTTTCACATCCTTTTGCTTTCTTAAAACACAGTTTACAAGAGGGCCGGAGGCATCCCCGGCCTGACTATGCAAGGCGCTACGCCCCCTACACCCCCAGCTCGTGGAGGAGGTCGGCCAGGGATTGACCCACCAGTTCCGCCGTATAAATGGCTTCCTCTAAGGTGTTGGCCTGGCTGCCGAATTCCAGCAGCAGGGAGCCTGGGGCCAGATCCTGGTTGTACTTGCGGTAGCAGAACATCACCGGGCGCATCAGGGTGGGGGAATCGGTCTCCACCGCGTCCACCAGCCGGCCGGCAAACCGGAGGTTTTCACTCCAACCCGGCATATTCATGGTGCCGTCGTCACACCCGGCAATGATCATCAGCTGGGCCGCCTTTCGCCCATTGATCACTGTGGTGGGTTTGACAATTAAGGTGTCGGTGCGCTGGATACCGTCCCGGTGGACGTCCAGCACGATGCGAATGCTGGGGTTTTGGGCCAGGTGCTTTTTGATGGTTTCAGCACTGCGTTGGTAGGAGCCGTTGTAGGACGGGTAATCGTGCTGCATGGCGTCGTGAATGACCCCAATGCCATTTTCCTCTAACTTCTTGGCCAAGGCATTGCCCACTGCTACCATATTCTCACTGTCGTCGGTGCTGCGCCAGCCGTTGCGGGTATCGTAATAGCCGGTGTCATACTCCTCATAGCTCTCGGTGGCATGGGTGTGGATGATCAGCACCTGAGGTCCGCCTGGCACAAGCCCCAGATCGATGGGCTTCTCCAGTTCGGCGGCGATTCGCTCCCCTGTGAGTTTGGTATAGTTGCGGATTCTCCCGTTGCCTGCCGCGATCAGCGCCGCGCCTCCGGCCCCGGAAAGATCCTCTTCCGATATGTTGCCCCGGTATCTCTCCTCAATTTCAGGGGGCGGATCTTTTTTCTTTTCCGGCTGGGCACTGCTGGAATTTTCACTGGGCTTGGGGGAGGGCACCGGCGTTTCCGGCAGGGGATCGGGGACTTCATCCTTGGTGAACAATTCGGAATTGAACCGCTCCTCCAACAGGGCGATCCCCCCTTCAGGCATGGATAACGCCACCGAGAGGAATGCCGCCTGGCGGGTCAATTCCTCCAGGGCAGGCATTGCCGCAGTGGAGGAGATCCCCTTGGCCAGGGGCAACATCATAAGGCCCGCTGCCAAGAGGGCTAGAACTGATAGGATTCCCTTGGGATTTGTCTGTCTTTTCCTTCTCAACTGTCCACCCTCCACGTCCGCTGCACTCGGTCTGAAGCGACCTGTCTACCCTCATGGATATTCAGTTCACCCGGCGGATATGACAAGCCCTTGCCTGGGGATTTTCTCCCCTAGCGGGGTGGGCGCAGGCCAGCCAGTTAGGCCAGCAGGTAGGTGATCTCCTCGGCAGAAAGGTCCGGCTGGAGGGCCAGATTGATGGCCATGGAGATGAGTTTTGCCCCCCGCTCCACCATCTGGTCCACCTCCCGGGGGGTGACCATCATCGACCGGCCCTGGGGCTGGAACATCTGACGCAGCTGCTCCATACTCTCTTCGCTGGTTCCCTCCGGCCGGTATAACAGGTCAAAGGCCAGGGTCTCCCCATCTACCACCGTGGGGATGCCCATAGAGATCACCGGTACCCCCAAAGTCTCCTGACTCAACTCTTTGCGGCGGTTGGCCACGCCGGAACCGGGGGCGATGCCGCAGTCCGCCAATTGGATGGTACACCCCAGCCGGGAGAGGGACCGGGCCGCCAAGGCGTCGATGGCGATGACCGCCGCCGGCTCTATCTCCCCTACCACCGACCGGATGATCTCCCCGGTCTCCATGCCTGTTTGGCCCAGCACCCCGGGAGCCAGGGACGCCACCGGCCGCAGGGAGGAAAGGCCGCTCTCCTCCATAAGGCGCCCTTCAAAATGGCGGGTGGCCAGCACGTCGGAGATCACCAAGGGGCCCAGGGCGTCGGGGGTGATTTCCCGGTTGCCCAAGCCCACCACCAAAACCGTCCCCTCCTGGGGCAGTAGGCGGCGCAGCTCCCCGGCGATGGCGGCCGCTTCCTCAGTCCGGGCTTCAGCCAGGTCGCTGGGGGAGGAAAGCTCCGCTGTGATATACCGGCCCACCGGCTTGCCGATGGCCTGGGCTGCCTCCCGGGTTTTTACCTCCACTGCGGTAAAAGAGAGCTCTCCCCCCCGGTATTGGTCAATTTCCACCCCTTTTTGGGGGATTCCCCCCTCTATTTTTGTGCTTTCGATGGCCAAATCTGTGCGAATTCCCATTGAACTGACCGCTCCTTTATGGTAAAATATTTTTGTCTGAAAAATTGAAAAATCTTTCAGATCCAGTTGCAATTCCATTAAAAAAATGGTATTATAACTTGTACTGTCATGTAGAGTAAGGAGGTGTAACGATGCCGAACATCAAATCTGCTAAGAAAAGAGTCAAGGTGATTGCCACCAAAACCCAGCAGAACAAAGCTACCAGATCCTACCTGAAAACCGTTCTGAAGAAAGCGGATGTCGCTCTCTCCACCGGAGCCGAGGATAAAGAGGAAGCTGTTAAGCTTGCAATAAAGAAAATTGATCAAGCTGCCGCCAAAGGCCTGCTCCACAAAAACTGCGCAGCTAGAAAGAAGTCCAAACTGGCCAGCAAGCTGAATGCAATTGGCTAATGGACTTTAGATCCTGCATCAAGGCAAAATCAAGCAGCCTCGCAGCCGTGTGCGGGACTGCTTTTTTGCGTCCTTTGACGCCAACAAAATCCCCTAGGGCGAGAAAATACAAAGCGGACCGCTGTGACCACCTGTGTCATGCCGTCCGCTTTTTTGTTTACGCCTTATCGCCGGGCTTGAAGATCAGGGCGACCAACAGGCCGAAGAACACCGCGGCGCCGATGCCGGCGGAAGAAGCGGTGAAGCCCCCGGTCAACGCCCCCAGGAGCCCTTTCTCCTGGACGGCGGTCTTCACCCCTTTGGCCAAAAGGGAGCCGAATCCAGTCAAGGGGACGGTGGCCCCCGCCCCGGCAAATTCGATGAGGGGCTGATACACACCCAGGCCGCCCAAAATCACGCCGGCCACCACAAAGGAGACCAAAATTCGGGCAGGGGTCAGCTTGGTGTAGTCGATGAGCACTTGGCCGATGGCACAGATGGCGCCGCCCACCACAAAGGCCTTCAGATATTCCAAAAACAGTTCCATATTACATACCTCCTGCGGTGGATGGGCGGGTTTTGGTGTCGTCGTCCGCCGAAAGGTGGATCAAATGGGCAATGCCGGGGATGGATTCCCCCTGCTGCACACTGGTGGGGCTTAAAAGGGCACCGGTGGCCACGAATAGCATGTTTTTGATCCGCCCGTCCTTGACTGCGGGAAGGATATAAGAACAGAGCACCGAGGCGCTGCACCCGCAGCCCGAGCCACCGGCGTGGACGTCCTGGGTCTCCCGGTCGTAGATGAGCAGGCCGCAGTCGGCCTGTTTTTTGCCCAGGTGATAGCCCTCCCGCTCCAAAAGCTGGTGGAGCAGATCGGAACCCACCTGGCCCAGGTCGCCGGTCAAAATCAGGTCGTAGTTATCCGGGACGGTGCAAGTGTCCTCAAAGAAGCGCTTGATGGTCGCCGCCGCCGCAGGGGCCATAGCCGCGCCCATGTTGTTGGCGTCTTTGATGCCCAAGTCCTCAATACAGCCCAGGGTCACCGCCTTAATATAAGGGGGGGACACCCTCTCCCCCACGATGGCCGCGCCGGAGCCGGTGACTGTCCACTGGGCCGTCAGGGGGCGCTGGCCGCCGTATTCCAAGGGGAAGCGGTACTGCCGCTCTGCGGTACAAAAGTGGGAGGATGTGACGGCGATGGTTTTTTTCATCGCCCCGCCGTCCACCATGAGGGCGGAGAGGGCCAGCCCTTCCGCCATGTTGGAGCAGGCTCCGTAAATCCCCACAAAGGGGATGCCCATCTCCCGCAGGCCAAAGGTGGCGCCGATGCACTGGTTGAGCAGGTCGCCGGCAAACACACAGTCGATATCCCCGGTGCTCAGCTGGATTTTGGACAGGGCCTTATTGACCGCATCCTTCTGGAGGCGGCTCTCCGCCTTTTCCCAGGACTTTTCCCCAAAGGTAGTATCTTCGTTGATAATGTCAAAATAACTGGCGAGAGGCCCCTCCGATTCCTTTTTGGAGCCGATGGCGGCGTAGGCCAGCACCGATGGCGGGTTGTCCATCCGGTAGGTGTATTTTCCAAGTTTAGACGACATCGCGTTTCCCTCCTTTAATACAGTTTAAACAGGAATATAATGATGCCGTATACGATGCTGGCACTAATGCCGTACACAATAACCGGCCCGGCGATGACGAACATCTTGGCCCCCAAGCCCAAGATCATCCCCTCGCTTTTGAACTCCAGCGCCGGGGAGACCACAGCGTTGGCAAAGCCGGTGATGGGGACCAGGGTTCCTGCGCCGCCGTGTTTGGCGATTTTATCATAGATTTTTAGCCCGGTCAGCAGGGCGGACAGAAAGACCAAGGTCACGCTGACTACCGCCCCTGCGGTGTCCTGGTCCATTCCCATCCCCTGGTAGGTATTGCTTAAAAACTCGCCAAAGGTGCAGATGATTCCGCCGATGAGAAAAGCGTAGGGGATGTTGATATAGCTCTTGGAAGGGGGCGACGCCTTCTTGTTGAGCTGTTCATAATCCTTGTTGGTCATGGTTTTTTCACCTCATTGTTCTTTTAAACGGGATGCGTTCGCCGTTAGTGTATCCTACTTTTCAAAAACTATGTAAGAATCCCCGCCGCCGCAGGGTGGAGTGAGGGTGGCTGTATTTACCGAAACGGAGATTCGGCAAATTTCGCTGTTTTTCATCCGATGGCGCTCCTCAGAGGGGAAATCCGCAAAAATCCTATCGCAATTTCCCTGGGGTTTTGCTATAATAAAGTAGTATTTCAAACAGCTTTTATACCCATTGGTTCCCTTGCCTGGCACACCGTTGATTTGTGGATGCCACGGCACAAACGCCGCCTCATGGCTGTTTTGGAAAGATGGGTTTGCGGCAAACCACAAAAATTTTTTAGGCGGCTTGGCCCGTCGGAGCGCCCGCCTTCCGGCGGGGTGGGCGTTGCCATCCCCAGCGCCGGAGAAATGGCGGGTAATGTTTCTATGTCGCTGATTCACCTGTGTGTCACCCGGCCGCTGACCCCTCCGGTGGAGGGCACCGACCTGGTGATTTTTTCCGATATCAAAAACTATGTCGCCCAGTGGGACAACCAGAATTTTTTGGCTTCCTGTAAAAAGTATGCCCAAAGTTATGGGGTTTACCTGCTCACTAGCCGGGTGGTGGCCGACGGCTACCTTTGCCTCTTTTTGTTTGACGACAAGGGGAAGATCATCGGCGGGCAGCGGGCGGTATCTCTCAACCTCTCCTACCGGGGGACGCTTAGCCGCTCCACCGACCTGAATATCGTCCGCACGAAGTTCGGCAACCTGTTCTTGGCGGTGGATGTGGACATCTACCGGCCGGAAATTCTGCGGGCAGCAGCCCTATCCGGGGCGGAGATCATCCTCTCCAGCCAGTTCATCCCCCTCTATGACTACCAAAGCCAAAAACTGGGCCAGCTGGCCTTCCAGGCGGCGGACAATGGGGTGTATATCGTCAATGTCAGTAATGCCAGCACCTCGGTGATCGCCCCGGTGGAGACCGCCTCCTGCCCTGGCGGTTTTTTGGTGCGGGAGGACGATTCGGTCCCCCTTTTCTATTCACTGGACACCGGTCTGTATAAAAAAAGCAGCGACCCCGCCTCTCCCCTTGCCAGGCTGCGGCCAGCGCTGTATGAAAAATACGCATCCTATTTGGGGAGGTGATCGTTGTGCTGCCTGTCAAACTGAAATTGTCGTCCTTTGCTATCTCCTTGAAGTTTTCCCCCCGGCGGGTGGAACACATCGTCGCCAAAAAGAACAGCGAACGGTCCCAAAATCTCGCCGCCTGCTCCCGGGATGGGGTGCGGGTAGGGGCCGCCCAGGTGGAGGTCCGCCGGTACCGCACCTTGGCCGAATACGTGGAGGATATGGACCGGTATGTGGCCAAAGCGGTCCACGCAGGGGCGCAGATTGTCGCCTTCCCCCACGGCTGCGGCCTTCTGCCCATCGGCATCACTCCCTACTTCGACACCCTGCTGGAGGAGCTACAGCGGGTAAAGGACAATTCTGAAGAATTGACCGCCCTTCTCCTACAGCTGCTGGATGAATTTTCCTCCAGCCTCCAGGAGATTTTCCTCACCACCTTCTCCGCCCTGGCCAAAGCCTATGGGGTATATATCATGGCGGGGAGCACCTATGTGCTGGAGGGGGACAAGCTTTACTGCCGCTCCTACCTCCTGGATGAAAACGGCTTGGTGCTGGGCACCCAAGACCTCCTGCACCGCAGCCCCTTGGAAAAAGCCTTGGGCGTTGTGCCAGGGGAGGAGATCCGTTCCGATCTCACCAAAGCGGGCAGGGTGGCTATCCTCATCGGACAGGACGGCCGCACCTTGGAACCACTGCGCATCGCCCGGGGTATGGGGGCGGAGATCATCCTCTCCCCGTCAGGGAGCCTCACCCCCCGGCAGGAATCCTTGGCCGATTGGGGCTACAAGGCGGCAGCTGACGCCTTGGCTGTCTACATAGCGGCGCCGGTGCTCTCCGGCACTATGGGGGTCCGCTTCTGTGGGAGAGCGGCCTGCTACGGCCCCTTGAACATCACCAAAGAGCGGGACGGCATTGTAAACCAGGTGATCTGCGATGACGCAGGCGGCCTCATCGTCTCCCGCCTCAACCTAGAACAGCTCTATGCCGGGTTCGACGCCTACACCGGCGACTCCAACCCGGAATTCATCAAGACCCAGCTGATGAGTGCCTATCAAAAACTGACCAAACGGCTATAACCGCCCGGCCCTCCTAGTTTGGGAGGGCCCTTTTCCTGTGCCAAAGCAAAAAGGGAAAACCTGTGTTAGTTTTCCCCCCTGTTTTACAAAACATTGGCCTCAAAAGATGGGGAAACCTTAATTTTTTATGAATCCAGGCCCCAACGGTTGCATCCTTTTGCGGGAAAATGCTACAATATTTTAAGGGGTTATACCGTTTCGCCCGAGGGCTATAAATTGCCTTCAGGAGACGAAATGCGCCCCCGATCCCCTAAAATACCCAACGCTGCCCTCGCAGCGGGAAAGCCCGAATACAGATTTTTTCCCCGGCGGCTGCCTTATAGCCGTGTTGTCATAAAGGAATTGCCATGAAAAAACGATTTTTAGCGCTGTTTTTGGCGCTTTTCTTTGTCTTCTCCCTCGCCGCCTGCCGCAGCGGTAAGGACGACAGCCTGATATTGCGGTACGACCTTTCCGGGCAGGTGTCCAGCCTCGACCCCCAATTCACCACCAGTGCCGACGCCCGCACCGTCCTCTACAACGCCATGGAGGGGCTGTACCGCCTGTCCGAGGCCGGGGACCTTATCCCCGCTGGAGCCAGCGGGCACACCCTCTCTGCCGACGGGAAAACGTATACCTTCACCCTTCGCCAGGACGCCAGGTGGTCGGATGGCTCCCCGGTCACCGCCAAGGATTATGTCTTTGCCTTCCAGCGGATGTTCCGCACCGACTCCCTCTCCCCTCACGCCGGAAAGTTCGCCTCCATCGAGGGGGCTTCCGCCCGCATGGAAGGCACTGCCCAGCCCCTGGGGGTTTCCGCCTCCGGAGACTACACCTTGGTGATCCGCTTGACCGAAGCGGACCCCCTCTTTTTGCAGCGGCTGGCCGACCCGGCCGCCTTCCCCTGTAAGGAGGATTTTTACAACGAAAGCAAAGGCCGGTACGGCCTCTCCACCCAGACGCTCCTCTCTAATGGACCCTTCGTGGTGAAAAGCTGGGACAACAGCGCCTCTATCACCCTGCGGCCCAACGACCAGTATTCCTCCCAAGAGGAGTCCACCATCGATGGGGTCAATTTTTTCATCGGGCGGGAAAACCCCCTGGAACAGTTCACCTCCGGCAAGAGCGACGCCATCTGCCTGAGCCGGGAGGAATACCTCTCTTTGGGCGGTTGGAATACTGCCTCCCCACGGGAGGATACGGTTTGGCTCCTGGTGTTCAATACCCGCCATGCCCCCTTCCAAAATGAGACGCTGCGCCGGGCCATCCTCTCCCCCATCGACCGGGAAGCCCTTTCGGATGCCCTGCCGGAGGATATCGACTCTCCCGACGGGTTGATCCCCGCCGCGGTCCGGCTGGCTGGGCAGCCCTACCGGGAGTTGGCCGGCAACGCCGTGTTCCTCTCCTCCCAGGAGCCCCGGGACCTGCTGATCGCCGCCCTCGGGGACCTAGGGCTAGAAAAACTGCCTCGGACCGCCCTCTCCTATCCGGCGGATGCTGGAGTAGAAGATGCCGCCGCCCTGCTGCAAAAAGCCTGGGGAGAGAGTCTGTCCCTCTACGCCAACCTAACCCCCCTCCCCAAAGAGGAGCTGAATACCGCCATCCAATCCGGTGAGTTCGATCTGGCTCTTGTGCCCATCTCCAACCGAGGGGATGGGCACAGGGAGTTTTTGGCCCAGCTGTCCCAGCTGTTTGGCTGGCAAGAGGAAGAGTACCTTTCCCTTCTGGAGGAGGCCCAGCGGGCTACCTCCGCCAAGGCCATGGCTGCCGGATACCACCGAGCGGAGGAATGGCTACTGGAGCATTGCTACGCTTTGCCGGTAGGGGCCTCTTCCTCCTATGAAGCCACCAACCAGGATTTGGAGGGGATCACCTTCCTGCCGGATGGCACCCCCTTCTTCAAACTGGCACACCGCAAATAGAAACAAGGGGCCGCTATGGCCCCTTGCTTTCCATTGGAGGATCTTTTATGGAGTCTCTTTCCATCTATGGCACCCCCTATCAGTTTTCCAGCTCCATCCGGCAGGATAAGCTTCTGCGGGACAGCTTTAACCAGCTGACCCAGCTCACCTTTGGGTTTGACTTTTCCGCCTGGCACAGAGCCGGCCTGTGGACCGACGGGTACCAGCCCCACTGCCTTATAGCAGATGGTCAGGTTGTGGCCAACATCTCAGTCAATCGAATGACCTTTTGCTGGGAGGGGCACCCCCTTTCCATGATCCAGCTGGGGACGGTCATGACCCGCCCGGATTTCCGGGGCAGGGGGCTCTCCCGGTACCTGATGGAACGCATCCTCCAGGTATATGGGGGAACCGTTGACCTCATCTATCTTTTTGCCAACCACACAGTGTTGGAATTTTACCCAAAATTCGGGTTTTCCCCTGTGGAAGAGACACTCTTTTCCCGGGAAATGCCCGCCCCCAGCGGGGAAGTCCCTCGCAGGCTGGATGCCGATGCCGACTTTTCCCTGCTCCTGGAGATGGTCCAGCGAGGCAAACCCCAGGGGGCTCCCTCCTTCTGTGGGAAGTTTTCTCTCCGCAGAAGCTGTCCATCGGCCAGGTGCTTGCCGCCTTCTCCCAGCCGGGTATTTCCCGGGCCATATTGGGATTTCCCCCAAATGGGCTGGGGGGCTATGCCCTCTCCCCCCTTCCGGGCGGCGATGATATGTTGTTTGTCCAGGGCCCCGCAGAGGAACTCCTCCGAAAACAGCCTTTCCGGTTTCCCGCCCTTTCCCACGCATGACGGCAAAAACACGCAAAAAAGCCCACCGTTTTAAAACGGTGGGCTTTTTTATGCTTAAAAGATCGAACTAGATAAGCTCGATGATAGCCATCTCAGCTGCGTCGCCGCGGCGAGGACCGATTTTGATGATGCGGGTGTAGCCGCCGTTGGTCTCCTTGTATTTGGGAGCAATCTCATCAAAAACTTTTTTCGCAACGGTCTCTTTTGTGACAAAAGAGTACACCTGACGCTTGGAGTGGAGATCATCGTTCTTAGCCGTAGTAATCATTTTCTCGGCCATAGCACGAACCTCTTTGGCTCTGGTAACTGTAGTCTCAATCTTACCGTTTTCCAGCAGATAAGTGACCATAGCTCTCAGCATAGCCATTCTATGATCTGTGCTTCTGCCCAGTTTTCTGGTACCTGGCATCGAATTCACTCCTTTACCTGTGCTTCGTAGGAACTATGTTATTCTTCTTCCTTGCTAAGGTTAAAACCCAAGGACTCTAGCTTGCTGATTACCTCTTCAAGGGATTTCTTTCCGAGATTCCGAACCTTCATCATCTCTTCGGGAGATTTGTTGATCAGATCGTTGACGGTATTCACGCCAGCGCGTTTCAAGCAGTTAAATGCACGAACAGACAAGTCAAGCTCTTCAATGGTCATCTCAAGAACTTTTTCTTTCCCAGTGTCCTCTTTCTTTTCCATGATCTCGGTAGAGCTCACCTCGTCGGAAAGGTCGACGAAGTGGTTGAGTTGCCTATTGAGGATCTTGGCAGCCAGACTGACGGCTTCCTTCGCGGAGATGGTTCCGTCGGTCCAGACTTCGATTGTGAGTTTGTCGTAATCGGTAATCTGTTCCACTCGGGTGTTTTCAACGGTGTAGTTGACCTTGAGCACCGGGGTGTAGATGCTGTCCACAGCCAGGGTGCCAAGGGGCGCTTTCTCCAACTCCAGGGTTTTGTTCCGCTCAGCGGAGACATAGCCCTGGCCCTTTTTCAGGGTGATTTCCATGTGGAGTTTGGCGCCTTCGCCCAAAGTAGCAATATGCATGCTTGGGTCTAAAATCTCGACCTCAGCATCGGTCTCGATGGAACCAGCGGTCACTTCGCACTCGCCCTCGGCGTCGATGACGACGGTCTTAGGGCCATCGGTGTAAAGCTTGGCGGTCAGCCCCTTGATGTTCAGGATGATTTCGGTGACATCCTCCTTCACGCCGGGGATGGTCGAGAACTCGTGTTGGATGCCGTCAATCTTCACAGAAATAACGGCAACACCAGGAAGCGAGGAGAGCAGCACCCGCCGCAGGCTATTGCCCAAGGTTGTGCCGAAACCTCTGTCGAGGGGCTCTGCCACAAATCTGCCGTAGGTGCCGTCAGATTTGAGCTCAGCGGTCTCGATTTTTGGTTCAATAATTTTTACCATGTTCTGATACCCTCCTTTAGAAGCAGAAGAGGCTTCTGCTGTACAATTCGCATTCCCATGCTGATTCAATTAGAGGCATTACTTACTGTACAGCTCGACGATCAGATGCTCTTCGACGTCGAGGTCGATGTCCTCTCTGTTCGGAAGGTTGACAACCTTGACCTGCAGTTTTTCTTTGTCCGCATCCAGCCACTGGGGCACGGGGCGGGCGCCGCAGGATTCCACGATTGCCTTGATCTTCTCACTGGATTTGCTCTTATCGCAGACAGCGATTACGTCGCCGGCTTTGCACAGATAAGAAGCGATGTCCACTCTCTTGCCGTTTACAGTGAAGTGGCCGTGGCCAACCAGCTGACGGGCCTCTTTTCTGGAAGAAGCGTAACCAGCTCTGTAAACGATGTTGTCAAGGCGGCTCTCCAAAATGCGGAGCAGGTTTTCACCAGCCACGCCGGCTTTGCGCTCAGCCATATTGAAGTACTCGGCAAACTGGCTTTCCAGAACGCCGTAGTAGCGTTTGGCAGTCTGTTTTGCGCGCAGCTGGGTGCCGTACTCGGAAACTTTTTTCCGGGCTTTGCCGTGCTGGCCAGGGACAGAAGCTCTGCGGGTGACCGCGCACTTATCGGAATAGCATCTCTCGCCCTTGAGGAACAGCTTTTTGCCCTCGCGGCGGCAGAGTCTGCATACCGAACCGGTATATCTTGCCATTGAATTGCACCTCCTGATAAAAACTGTTATACGCGCCGTCTTTTGGGTGGGCGGCAGCCGTTGTGGGGAATGGGAGTAACATCTTTGATCATGTTGACTTCCAGACCGGCGGCCTGCAGCGCACGGATAGCGGCCTCACGTCCAGCACCTGGACCTTTAACATAAACCTCAACCGATTTCAGGCCATGCTCCATAGCAGCTTTGGCAGCGGTTTCGGCCGCGGTCTGCGCTGCGAAGGGGGTGGATTTCTTGGAGCCTCTGAAGCCCAAGCCGCCCGCGCTGGCCCAGGACAGAGCGTTGCCCTGAGTGTCGGTAATGGTGACGATGGTGTTGTTAAAGGTAGATTGGATATGAGCGGCGCCGCGCTCAATATTTTTACGCTCGCGACGCTTGCGAGTAGTGGCCTTCTTAACGTTAGCCTTTGCCATCTCTCGTATCCCTCCCTAATTACTTCTTCTTGTTGGCGATTGTTTTCTTCGGACCTTTTCTGGTACGGGCATTGGTTTTGGTTCTCTGCCCTCTTACGGGGAGGCCTCTTCTGTGGCGGACGCCGCGGTAGCAGCCAACCTCGACCAGTCTCTTGATGTTCAGGGCGGTGTCTCTTCTCAGGTCGCCCTCAACAACGAGATGTTTGTCGATGTATTCACGCAGCAGAGAAACCTCGTCCTCGGTCAGATCTTTCACACGGGTATCGGGGTTCACGCCTGTGGATTTTAAGATGTCGTTTGCTGTCTTGCGACCAATACCGAAGATATAGGTCAGACCAATTTCAACTCGCTTCTCTCTTGGCAAGTCAACACCAGCTATACGAGCCATATTCCTGTTGCACCTCCATTGTATCGGTTTTGCACAATCCCATTGCGCTGTGGGCGCTTCGGGCGTAAATTCTTTTAGCCCTGGCGCTGTTTATGCTTCGGGTTCTGGCAAATAACCATAATGCGGCCTTTGCGCTTAATCACTTTGCATTTTTCGCAGATGGGCTTAACGGAAGGTCTTACTTTCATTTTGAAACTACCTCCTTATATAGCCTAAAACGGGTTCTATTTGGAACGCCAGGTAATGCGTCCCTTGGTTAAATCGTATGGGGAAATCTCAACGGTGACTTTGTCTCCAGGCAGGATTCGGATAAAGTTCATCCGCAGCTTGCCGGAAATGTGGGCAAGCAGCCTGTGGCCGTTGGTCAGCTCCACCAGGAACTGGGCGTTGGGCAGGGCCTCAACAACGACGCCTTCGATCTCGATCACGTCTTCTTTGGACAAGCTATATTCCTCCTTCGCTTGGCAGTTTGCCATAGTTAAATGGATGCAGGGCTTCCCGCAGTTTTTTGTCGGTGGTAAGGGTGTCCACATCCAGTCGGGTATTGGTCCCGCGCAGGTGTTTTTTCCGCTTCCGCTTAGGCTTTTCCAGCTTTCGCTCCTTGCCGTCGGCGATGAAGGCGAAATCCCCTTCCATCTCCAGCACCACGTAGAACCGGTCTGCGTCGTGCCCGGCGATAGACCGGACAACGCTGCCTTTTTCAATGGTCATCATGAAGCGCCCCTTCTCTTATGGCCGGGTCAGGATAACAGGGCCTGACTCGGTGATGGCGATGGTGTGCTCAAAATGAGCCGAAAGGCTGTGACTTGCCGTGACCACAGTCCACTGGTTGGAGAGGACTTTGATCTTCTCACCAACCAGGTTGACCATGGGCTCGATGGCAATGGTCATACCCGGCATCAGCCGGATCCCTCTGCCAGGGGTCCCGTAATTGGGCACCTCTGGGTCTTCATGGAGTTTTGTTCCCACGCCATGGCCTACATACTCTTTGACGACGGCATACCCGAAAGATTCCACGTAGGACTGCACTGCGTATCCCACGTCGCCCAGGCGTGCGCCCGGAACCGCTGCTTGGATCGCCCGGTTGAGGCTCTCCTTGGTGACATCCAGGAGCTGTTGTGCTTCGCTGGAGATGCTGCCAACTGCAAAGGTGTACGCGTTGTCGCCGTGATATCCCTTGTAATAGGCGCCCACGTCTACGCTGACGATGTCGCCTTCCTGGATGACACGGGGACCGGGAATTCCGTGGATGAGTTCATCGTTGACCGAGATGCATGCGCTGGCGGGGAAGCCTCCATATCCTAAAAACGATGGCACAGCGCCCCGCGAACGGATGAAATCGTGGATGGCGTGGTCAATCTGGGCGGTGGTAATACCGGGCCGGATGACCTCGCCCGCACGCTGTAAAGCTTGCGCTGAGATTCTGCACGCCTCAAGCATAGGCGTCAATTCTTTTTTGGTCTTAAGCACTACCATGGCTTAAGCCTCCACAGCTTCAATCACCTTTGCGGTAATCTCGGCTACCGAGCCTTCGCCTTTCACCACATAAAGCTTGCCGGCTTTTTTGTAGTACCCCTCCAGGGGTTCGGTTTGCTCATGGTATACGCTCAAGCGCTGTTTGATGGTCTCCGGCCGGTCGTCCTTGCGGATGACCAGGGCGCCGCCGCATTTTTCGCAGAGGTCGCCTTTGGCGGAAGGTTTGTTGTCGATGTGGTAGCTTGCGCCGCACTTTTCACAAACCCGGCGGCCGGAAAGCCGTTTTTCAATCACTTCATCAGCCACGTCGATGTCGATGGCCTTGTCGATGATGATCCCCATCTGGTCCAGGGCCTCAGCCTGAGGAACCGTCCGGGGGAAGCCATCCAGAATGAAGCCGTTTTTGCAGTCATCCTTCGCCAGGCGCTCTTCGATGATCCCGATGACCACATCGTCGGGTACCAGCTGGCCGGCGTCCATAAAGGACTTGGCCTTAAGGCCCATTTCAGTACCGTTTTTCAGCGCCTCGCGGATGATGTTGCCGGTGCTGATGGTGGGGATGTTCAGTCGTTCACTTAAAATCTCTGCCTGGGTGCCTTTACCGGCACCGGGGGCGCCAAGAAGAATCAGCTTCATATTCATGCACGTTCCTTCCTAACGGTTTATTCCAGGAAACCTTTATAGTGACGCATCATCATCTGAGACTCCAGCTGTCTCACAGTATCCAGAGCAACACCAACGACGATGATAACTGTGGTACCGCCCAGGGCGATGTTCATCTTAGTGATGGCGCCGACTGCGATGGGCAGGGTGGCGATAATACCAAGGAACAAACCGCCGATCACGGTGATCTTGGAAACAATCCGGGCAATAAAGTCCGCGGTGGGCTTGCCGGGACGAATTCCAGGGATGGCTCCGCTGTTCTTCTTCAGGTTGTTGGCGATTTCAATAGGATTGTACTGAATCGCCACATAGAAGAAGTTAAAGCCCATGATCAAGATGAAGTACAAAATGGCATAGGAGGCGGTATCGTAGTTGAACCAGCTCAGGAAGGTGGCAAACCAACCAGTTGCGTTAGGCATAAATCCTCTGATCATACCGGGGATGCCCAGCAGGCTGCTGGCGAAGATAACCGGCAAAACGCCTGTCATATTGACCTTGATCGGGATATGGGTGGATTGGCCGCCGTACATTTTCCGGCCGACAACCCGTTTTGCGTACTGAACCGGGATTCTCCGCTCGGCGTTGGTCATCAGCACGATGAAAGCGATGACTGCGATGAAGAGAACCAGGATCAGGGGGACGCTGATAAAGTACTTAGATTCACCAGCCATGGCCAGCCGCATGTATTTCCACACTTCGCCGACCAAGGCGGGACCTCTGGAAACGATACCGGCAAACAGGATCATCGAGATGCCGTTGCCGATGCCCTTTTTGTCGATCTGTTCACCCAGCCAAACCAGCAGGCATGAGCCGCCGGTAAAGGTCAGGATGATAACCGCCGCAGTAAACATCCCCACGCCGCCGTCCACAAACTGAACCGCATTGAAGTTCTTCAGCATCAGGTAGTAAGCAGTTGCCTGCAGAAGGGCCAAGGCCACCATGGTGTACCGGGTGATCTTCTCCAGGCGCTTTCTTCCCTCCTCGCCCTCCTTGGCCAGCCGCTCCAGAGCGGGGATGGCCACGGTGAGCAGCTGGATCACAATGGAAGATGTAATGTGGGGCGAAATGCTCAGCGCAAACAAGGTGCACTGGGCGAACGAACCGCCGCTCAGGATGTCCAGGTAGCCCAGCAGGTTGCCGCTGGTGTGGATCATCGCCGAGATTGCCTCGGGGTTCAGGAAGGGCACGGGAATGGCCGCGCCGATCCGAAAGATGGCAATGATCATCAGTGTGTAAAGAAGTTTTTTCCTTAAGTCAGCAATTTTCCACGCATTTCTTAGGGTCTGAAACATCCTTACATCACCTCTGCTTTACCACCGGCTGCCTCGATTTTCTGCTTAGCAGACGCGGAAAAAGCAGCGACATTCACTGTCAGCTTTTTGGTGATCTCGCCTCTTCCCAGGACCTTGACGCCGTCAAGGGTCTTTTTGAGAAGGCCGGCATCGATCAATGCCTGTGCATCCACAACAGCGCCGTCCTCAAAACGGTTCAGGTCGCTGACGTTGATGGTGACATAGTGGGTGGCGAAGATGTTTACAAAGCCTCTCTTGGGGATACGTCTCTGTAAAGGCATCTGACCGCCTTCAAAACCGGGCCGAATGCTGCCGCCGGAGCGGGCTTTCTGGCCCTTGTGGCCTTTGCCGGCTGTTTTACCGTTGCCGGAACCAGCACCTCTGCCTTTGCGGAAAGCAGCTTTGGTGGAACCCGGGACGGGAGAAAGCTCATGCAATTTCATGTTACCTGCACCTCCTTGCCTTACGCTTCAGTTACCTCGATGAGGTGGGAAATTTTCTTAATCTTGCCCTTGGTGGCCTCGTTGTCGGGCTGGATGGTCTCCTGGCCGATCTTGCGCAGGCCGAGGGACTTGGCAGTGGCGATCTGGTCGTCTTTTCTGCCCACAAGACTTTTTACAAGTTTGATCTTAAAAGCCATTTGAGCGTCCCCCTTAACCTAAGATTTCTTTGACGGATTTGCCGCGGATGGCAGCAACTTCATCTACGTTTCTCAGAGAAGCCAGGCCCTGGATGGTGGCGGAAACCACGTTGCAGGGGTTGTTGGATCTCAGGCACTTGGTGCGGATGTCGCGGATACCGGCAACCTCCAGAACCGCACGGACGGGGCCGCCGGCGATAACACCGGTACCTTCGGGGGCGGGCATCATGAGAACCCGGCCAGCGCCGAACTCGCCGACGATTTCGTGGGGGATGGTGGTACCCTTCAGCGCTACTTTGTGAAGGTTCTTCTTTGCGTCTTCAATTCCCTTGCGGATTGCGTCAGGAACCTCAGAGGCTTTGCCAAGGCCGAAGCCCACGGTGCCGTTGCCGTCGCCGACAACCACCAGAGCTGCGAACTTGAAGATACGACCGCCCTTAACCGTTTTCGATACGCGGTTGATGGCGACGACTCTCTCTTGGAGATCCAGTGTGGAAGCGTCTATACGAGCCAAAGTATTCCCTCCTCCTTAGAATTTGAGGCCGCCCTCGCGGGCACCCTCTGCCAACTCTTTGATACGGCCGTGATAGATATAGCCGCTGCGGTCAAACACGACCTCGGAAATACCCTTCTCGATAGCTCTCTGCGCCAGAGTCACGCCGATCTTGTGAGCTGCTTCCTTGTTACCGCCGTTACCTTCAAAACCTTTGTCCATTGAGGATGCAGACGCCAGGGTGACGCCGTTTACATCGTCAATCAGCTGGGCATAGAGGTGTTTAGCGGAGCGGAAGACATTCAGACGGGGGCACTCTGGAGTGCCGCTGATCTTGGCACGAACTCTTGCATGCCGTTTCAGCCTTGCTTTATTGCTATCAGGCTTTTTCACCATGTCGATTCACTCCTTTAATTACTTCTTGCCTTTACCAGCTTTACCTTCCTTGCGGATGATAGTTTCGCCAACGTACTTAATACCTTTGCCCTTATAAGGCTCGGGAGGACGTTTCTCGCGAATCTCAGCTGCAAATTGTCCAACCTTCTGCTTGTCGGCGCCATGGACAATAATTTTGTTTGGTGCAGGCACGTCAATTGTAATACCATCAATTTCAGGCATGATCACCTGATGGGAGAACCCAAGGGTCATCACCAGGTTTTTGCCCTGTTTTGCTGCGCGGTAGCCGACGCCGTTGATCTCCAGCTCTTTGCTGAAGCCTTCGGAAACGCCTTGAACCATGTTTGCAATCAAAGTTCTGGTCAGTCCGTGCAGACTTCTGTGCTCTTTTTCATCGGAAGGACGGGTTACAACAACCGCGCCATCCTCCACAGCGATCGCCATATCGTGGTGGAACTCCTGGGTCAGGGTAGCTTTGGGGCCTTTGACAGTGACCTCATGGCCATTGACCTTTACTTCCACACCAGCGGGAATCGCAATGTGTTTTCTACCAATACGAGACATCTATTTGCACCTCCTTACCAAATGAATGCGAGCACTTCACCGCCGACCTTCTCTTTACGAGCCTCTTTGTCGGTCATGATGCCCTTAGAAGTGGACAGGATCGCAATGCCCAGGCCCTTCATAACGCGGGGCATGTCCTCGCAGCTGGTGTAAATGCGCAGGCCGGGTTTGGAAACTCTGCGCAGACCAGAGATAACCTGAGTCTTGTTGGGGCCGTATTTGAGAACAATACGGATCACGCCCTGCTTGCCGTCCTCAACGACGGTGTAGCTTTTAATATATCCTTCCTCCAACAGAATGCGGGCAATGGCCTTCTTCATGTTGGAAGCAGGGATGTCTACTGTATCATGTTTTGCAGAATTTGCATTTCTGATACGAGTAAGCATGTCAGCGACTGTATCGGTGATATGCATGCCGTCAACCTCCTTTGCTCGTGCTTACCAGCTAGCCTTTTTCACGCCCGGGATCTGGCCTTTGTAAGCCAGTTCTCTGAAGCAGATACGGCAGATGCCAAATTTCCGAAGATAGGCATGGGGTCTGCCGCAGATTTTGCACCGGTTGTATGCGCGAGTGGAAAATTTCGGTGCTTTTTGCTGTTTTACGATCATAGACGTTTTAGCCATGAAATTTTTCCTCCTACTTCGCAAATGGTGCGCCCATGAGAGTTAAGAGCTCCCGGGCTTCTTCATCGGTTCTGCCGGTGGTTACGAACACAATGTCCATACCGCGAACCTTGTCAACTTTATCGTAATCGATCTCAGGGAAGATCAACTGCTCTTTCAGGCCGAAAGCGTAGTTGCCTCTGCCGTCAAAGCCGTTGGGGTTGATCCCTCTGAAGTCACGAACGCGGGGAAGAGCGACATTGAAGAGCCGATCCAGGAATTCGTACATTCTGTCGCCTCTCAGGGTCACTTTTGCGCCAATGGTCATGCCCTCACGGAGCTTGAAGTTCGCAACGGATTTTTTCGCTTTGCAGGGAACGGCTTTCTGGCCGGTGATTTTGGCCAGGTCGCCCATGATGGCTTCCACAATCTTCTGATTGTCTCTAGCCTCACCGCAGCCTACGTTGACGACGATCTTCTCAAGCTTGGGAATCTGCATGACACTCTTGTAGCCGAACTTTTTCATCAAAGCGGGGGCTACTTCATCAGTGTAGAATTTTTCTAATCTTGCCATGTTCTCTCCTCCTTCACTTAGAATGTCTCGCCGCATTTTTTGCAAAGACGCTCTTTCGTTCCGTCGGCAAGGATTTTATGGGCAAGTCTTGTAGGTTTGCCGCACTTGGGGCAAACAAGCATAACCTTGCTTGCGTACAGCGCGCCCTCCGCTTTCACGATACCGCCGTTTTCGCCAGCTCTGCGGGGCTTCACATGTTTGGTGACCATGTTGCAGCCTTCGACGATAACCTTCTGCTCTTTGGGGCTGACCTCAAGAACCTTACCCTGCTTGCCGTTGTCTTTGCCGGACAGAATGACGACTGTGTCGCCCTTTTTTACATGAAGTTTGTTCACTGTCGACACCTCCATTACAGCACTTCAGGTGCGAGGCTCAGGATTTTGGTGTAATCCTTATCGCGCAGCTCTCTGGCCACTGGCCCAAAGATACGTGTGCCTCTGGGGTTTTTATCATCACGGATGATAACCGCGGCGTTTTCGTCAAAACGGATGTAAGTGCCGTCATCTCTTCTTACGCCTTTTGCGGAACGAACGATTACTGCTTTGACAACATCGCCTTTTTTGACAACGCCGCCAGGTGCAGCTTTTTTAACGGAAGCGACGACTACGTCGCCAATATTGGCATATCTCCTACGGGAACCGCCCAACACTCTAATGCACATAAGCTCCTTAGCGCCAGTGTTATCGGCAACCTTGAGATAGGTCTGCATCTGAATCACGATGCGTTCCTCCTTTCGGTTCACTAACTTACCAGTACCGCCGCCCTATTGCGGCGGCAACTACCCGCAACCGTTTTATGCGGGCGCTTAAATTAGCAACATAACAACCTTGTTAAGGTTCCTATTTCGCTTTTTCGATGATCTGGGAAACTCTCCATCTCTTGTCTTTGGACAGGGGGCGGGTTTCCATAATCTCCACCTTGTCGCCGATGCCGCAGGCGTTTTGCTCGTCATGGGCTTTCAGCTTGATGGTGCGTTTGATGATCTTTTTGTAAAGAGGGTGTCTCACATTGTCTTCGATGGCGATGACGACGGTTTTGTCCATCTTGTCGCTGACGACTTTGCCAACCCTAGTTTTTCTGAGGTTTCTCTCGCTCACAGCTTTGTCCTCCCTCCCGAATTACTGCACGTTTTTAAATTCTTTCTCCCGGATAACAGTTTTCACTTTGGCGATGTCCTTTTTGACAACAGCCAAGCGGGAAGGGTTATCCAGCTGATTGATCGCGTGCTGGAAGCGCAGGTTGAAAAGCTCGGCTTTGAGGTCGGACAGCTTTTCGTTCAGCTCTGCAACCGAAAGTTCCCTAATCTCAGCAGCCTTCATTACTCTTCACTCCCCTTTTCTTCCTTGACAACGAATTTGCACTTGATGGGCAGCTTGTGAGCGGCGAGACGCATAGCCTCTCTTGCCAGCTCCTCGCTGACGCCGCCGATCTCAAACATAACGCGGCCGGGTTTTACAACGGCGACCCAGTACTCGGGGCTGCCTTTACCGGAGCCCATGCGGGTCTCAGCGGGTTTCTCGGTGATGGGCTTGTCGGGGAAGATCTTAATCCAAACCTGACCGCCACGTTTGATGTAACGGGTCATGGCGATACGAGCCGCCTCAATCTGGTTGGAGGTGATCCATGCGGGCTCCAGAGCCTGCAGACCGAACTCACCGTAGGTGACAGTGTTGCCTCTCATGGCCTTGCCTTTCAGGCGGCCTCTGTGAACTCTGCGGTATTTAACTCTTTTGGGCAGAAGCATTATTTGTTGCCTCCTTCCTTACGAGGTTTCTTGACTTCCTGCAGAACCTCACCTGCATAGATCCAGACTTTGACGCCGATCTTGCCGTAGGTGGTGTCCGCCTCAGCAAACCCGTAGTCGATATCGGCACGCAGGGTCTGCAGCGGGATAGTTCCTTCGTGATAATGCTCGGTCCGGGCGATTTCAGCACCGCCAACGCGGCCGGAAACCTGAACCTTAATGCCTCTTGCGCCCAGCTTCATGGCACGACCGATGGCCTGCTTCATAGCGCGGCGGAAGGAGACACGGTTGACCAGCTGTGCGGCGATGTTTTCAGCGACCAGCTGGGCATTTTTATCGGGTTGTTTGACCTCGACAACGTTGATGAAAACGTTGAGCTTCTCGGTCTTGCCCTTGTTGACCATCTTCTCAACCTGGGCTTTGAGCTTCTCAATCTCAGCACCGCCCTTACCGATGACAATGCCGGGTCTGGAGCAGTGGATATGAATGCGGATCTTTGTGGCGTCACGCTCGATCTCGATGCGCGGAACACCCGCCTCGAACAAGGTCTTCTTGAGGAATTTACGGATGTTGTAATCCTCGACCAAGGTATCGCCGAAAGCGTTGTCCTTAGCAAACCAGCGGGAATCCCAATCTTTGATGACACCCACGCGCAAGCCGTGTGGATTTACTTTTTGGCCCATGATTTACCTCCTCTTCCAGCTTATTCTTTCTCTTTCAGAACGATGGTGATGTGCGAAGTTCTCTTGAGAACTTTAAACGCTCTACCCTGCGCTCTGGGTCTGATTCTCTTGAGAATGGGTCCGGGGCAAACAAAGCACTCGGCAACATAGAGTTTGTTCTTATCCATGTTGTGGTTGTTCTCCGCGTTTGCCATGGCCGATTTCAGGAGCTTTTCCAGTGGCTCACAAGCAGCCTTGGGGGTCAGTTTCAGTGTAGCCATTGCCACGTCGACCGGCTTGTTCCGAATCAGATCAAGCACGATCTGCACCTTGCGGGGTGCAATGCGGGCATAATTTAAATAAGCCCTTGCTTCCATGTGTTAATCCTCCTTTCGGCCCGGTTACTTCCCTGTATTGGATTTCTTAGAGCCGGCATGACCTCTGTAGGTTCTGGTGGGGGCGAACTCGCCCAGCTTATGTCCAACCATATCTTCGGTGACATAGACCGGAACGTGTTTGCGGCCGTCGTGAACAGCAAATGTGTGCCCAACAAAATCAGGGAAAATGGTGGACGATCTGCTCCAGGTTTTGAGAACTTTCTTCTCGCCGGCAGTGTTCATTTCTTTTACTCGAACCAGCAGTTTCGGCTGGACGAATGGTCCTTTTTTAACACTTCTGCCCATTGTTCATCTGCCTCCTTTCAGCACGCCTTACTTGTCGTTGCGGCGTTTGACAATGTACTTGTCGGAGCGGTGATGTTTCGCTCTGGTCTTGTAGCCCAGTGCGGGTTTACCCCAGGGGGTAACAGGACCGGGACGGCCCACAGGGCTCTTGCCCTCACCACCGCCGTGGGGGTGGTCGCAGGGGTTCATGACAGAACCGCGGACGGTCGGTCTCCAGCCCATGTGACGTTTCCGGCCGGCTTTGCCGATGTGGACGTTCTCATGGTCGATGTTGCCGACCTGGCCGATGGTGGCCATACACTCGACAGGTACGTTTCTCAGCTCGCCGGAAGGCAGGCGGATCAGCGCGTAAGCGCCTTCTTTTGCCATCAGCTGGGCCTGGATGCCAGCGGCTCTAGCCAGCTGGGCGCCTTTGCCAGGGTACAGCTCCACGTTGTGGATGAAGGTACCAACGGGGATGTTGACAAGGGGCAGGGCGTTGCCGGCCACGATGTCGGCGCTAGCACCGGAAACCACTTTGTCGCCGACCTTCAGGCCGTTGGGAGCAACGATATAGCGTTTCTCGCCATCCTCGTACTGAACCAGGGCGATGTGAGCGGAGCGGTTGGGGTCATATTCCAGAGTCAGAACGGTGGCGCTCATGTCCACTTTATCTCTCTTGAAATCGATTACGCGGTATTTTTTCCGGTTGGCGCCACCACGGTGCCGAACGGTAATTCTACCCAAGTTGTTGCGGCCGGAGTTCTTCTTGATCTCTTCAAGAAGGCTTCTTTCAGGAGCAACCTTCGACAGGCCTGTGTAATCGGTCACGGTCATCTGACGGCGGCCAGGCGTTGTCGGCTTAAAGCTCTTAATAGCCATTACAGTTTCACTCTCCTCATAACGGTTTTGCGGGATTTATGAGTTATCCCATACACTGCGCAAGCGCGCATTACATCATGCTCTCAAAGAATTCAATGCCCTTGGAATCAGCGGTCAGGGTGACGATGGCCTTTTTCCAATCGGGGCGGTAGCCCTGGTGGGCGCCCATTCTCTTCGCTTTGCCTTTGCAGTTCATGGTGTTGACTTTGGCAACTTTGGTGCCGGCAAAGAGAGCTTCGACTGCCGCGGCAATCTCAATTTTGTTGGCATCTTTGGCGACCTTGAAGGTGTACTTCCGGTCGGCGATGCCAGACATGCTAGCCTCGGTGATGACGGGCTTCAGGATAATGTCCTGTGCAGCTTTCATTATGCGTACACCTCCTCAATCTTAGCTACGGCATCTTTGGCCACGATGAATTTGTCGTAGTTGAGGATGTCGTACACATTCAGGGTGTTGACCAGAGCGGTCTTGACGCCGGGAATGTTGTTTGCGCTGGCGATGAGTTTTTCATCCACACAGGGCATAACGATCAACGCTTTTTTATCTGCACCCAAAGCTTTGAGCATGTTGACAACCGCTTTGGTTTTGTAACCGTCTACAGCGATGTTGTCCACAACGATCATGTTGTTCTCCAAAACTTTGGAGGAGAAAGCGGATTTGATAGCCAGTCTCTTCACTTTTTTGTTCAGAGTGTAGCTGTAATCGCGGGGCTTGGGGCCCAGGGCAACGCCGCCGTGTCTCCACTGGGGAGCGCGGATGGAACCCTGTCTTGCATGTCCGGTGCCCTTCTGTCTCCAGGGTTTGCGGCCGCCGCCTCTGACTTCGGTCCGGGTCAGGGTGGACTGGGTGCCCTGGCGCTGGTTTGCAAGGTAATTCACAACTGCAGCGTGCATAACTGCGGTGTTGGGCTCAATCCCGAAGATGGCATCCGAAAGGGTCATCTCGCCGACGCTTTTGCCAGCCATATCAAACACTGTAACCTGTGCCATTGTGTTTTCCTCCTTCCTTACGCCTTCACGCTGTCGGTGATGAACACTACTCCGCCTTTGGGGCCGGGAATAGCGCCTCTAAGCGCGATCAGGTTGTTCTCGACATCGACCTTTACCACGTCCAGGTTCTGAACGGTGACCCGCTCAGCGCCCATGTGGCCGGGGAGGCCTTTACCCTTGTAGACTTTGGACGGAGTGGAGTTAGCACCCATGGAGCCCGCATGTCTGTGAACAGGACCTGTACCATGTGTCTCTTTCAATCTGGAATACCCATGGCGTTTGATGGAACCGGCAAAACCTTTACCTTTGCTGGTGCCGCAAACATCCACGGCGTCGCCGACGGCGAAGGTGTCGGCCTTGATGATGTCGCCTACATTGATGGAAGAGCAGTCATCCAGCCGGAATTCCCGCAGCACTCTCTTGAGGGCGACGTCAGCCTTTGCAAAGTGGCCTTTCATGGGCTTGTTTGCATTTTTCTCGCTCTTGTCGCCGAAACCGATCTGCACGGCTTCATAACCGTCGTTTTCGATTGTCTTCTTCTGAACGACAACGCAAGGGCCTGCCTCAATGACAGTGACGGGGATTACTTTGCCTTTTTCGTCAAAAAGCTGGGTCATGCCAATCTTTTTGCCTACGATGCATTTTTGCATGTTTTCCTACCTCCTAAGGTTATTGGTTGGCGTCTTTCTGCCAACTTGACCCGCTGCCAAGACCTGTTTTTGAGATTACAGCTTAATCTCGATCTCGACACCGGCAGGGAGCTCAAGACCAGTGAGGGCTTCCACGGTTTTGTTGGAAGGTCTCAGGATGTCAATGAGTCTCTTGTGGGTTCTCATCTCAAACTGCTCACGGCTGTCTTTGTACTTGTGCACAGCGCGCAGGATGGTGACGATCTCTTTCTCGGTGGGCAGCGGGATCGGGCCGGATACCCGGGCGCCAGTGCGCTTCGCGGTCTCCACGATCTTCTCTGCTGCGGCATCCACCAACTGATGATCGTAACCTTTCAGTCGGATGCGGATTTTTTCTTTGACTGCCACTTTCATCGCCTCCTTGATAATTTGACTCGTTAGCGACGCTTTCTATACTGAACACCCCGCCGTGTGTTTCGCGGCCTGGCATAGAAAAAACCGGATAAACTTATGCCATTTTTGACACAGTTTAGCCGGGACTTTCGGTTTGTTTTTGACGCAAACCCATACCATTCCGCAGGGAAACACCCTTCGGTGACATAATGTCAGTATTTAAAGTCGCCCGGTTTAAAATCGGACATACTCAGCGAAAATTCCCCGCAAACAGCGGCCACCTCTCGCTTCATCGCATATCTGGTACCCTTTTACAGGGTGCCTGTGCAGTCACGCCTTATTATAATACATGATTCCGGGGCCGATTGCAAGGGTTTTTTCGCATTTTTTCGCAATTTTGGCGATTTTCTATTTTCGTTGGTTCCGAAGAAGATTCTAGGAACAATTTGTATACTTTATACAAAGGAAAAGGAGACTTTATCCAAGGGTACCACTTCTTAGGGTAGTTACCCTGGAACCCTGGTCTCCTGGGGCTTCCAGCCCCCGCACCCCCGGCCAGGAGGGCTTTTTCAAGATTCCATCTTGCAGTGGCTATGCAGGCGCTCCGCCCTGCACCCGGCCCCATTTTCTTCAGGGTAGTTACCCTGATACCCGGTAGCCTGGGGCTTCCAGCCCCCGCACCCCCGGCCAG